>JACMKN010000147.1 GCA_014380135.1 Deltaproteobacteria bacterium | reverse complement strand
TACTGAAGGAGTATGTATGCCTGCGATCCTGCTTGCCCTTGTTTCGGCCTTCCTCATCATCAGCGCGCCCGGCATTTCCCAGGCCGCACCACTGAAAACATACGTAGCCGAATTCAACGTTGTCGGTGCATCAAACAGGGACGAACTAAAGGCGACGCTGCAGGGGTTACTGGCCTCCCGCCTGAACCCGAACCAGGTACAGCTGGTCGAGCAGCCAGACAAGGCCGAATTGCTACTAACCGGCAGTTATGCCCTGTTTGGAAAGATGTTCAGTATCGATCTGCTCCTTAAAAACACTCTCAACGGAACCATGTCCAAAGTATTCGAACAGGGCGAGAGCCAGGACGACCTGCTTCCGGCATTCGGGCGTCTGGCGCAGAAGCTGGACCGGGAGCTGGCCAAGAGCCAGCCCCTGGCTGCAGCATCCTCGATCCCGGCACCTTCTTCGGTAGCCGCGCCGGCCGTGACTAAAATATCGCCCCCGGCCGCGGCTTACAAAGTTGATGCCCCGCCTGTCAAAGTGGAAGAAAGTTACGTCGTCAAGTCGGATATTCCCGGCCGTAACAGCCCCGAAAGCTGGACCAGCGATCCCATCAGCGGAGTGTTTTCCTCGATTGCGCTGGGGCGCAGCCTGCCCTCGGGCGAGCGGGAAATCTTTGTGGCCGGAGAGCATTCGATCCGCTACCTGCGCAAAAACAAGGATCTGAAGCAGATCGTTGAGATTGCCGTCCCGGTTCCCGCCAGGATAATTGCACTTGATTCAGCCGATCTGGATCGTGACGGCACACCGGAACTGTATGTCTCCATCGTGGACCGCAAAACCATCAGTTCACGGGTCTACCGGCCTACGGATGCCGGGCTGGAACTGATAACCGACAACCAGCCCTGGCTGTATCGGGGCATCGGCCAGGATCTCAAGAGTCGTACGATCTTCGTTCAAGCGGTGAGCAGCAACGGCGAGTATTATAACGGCGTAGCCGAACTGGTAAAATCCGGCACCCGCTTCGAAACCCGGAACAGCAGGACGCTGCCCCGACCGGGCAACATCTTCAACTTCACCCGTTTCAGTGATGCGTCCGGTGCCGACAAACTGGCCATTATGGACGAGGATGGCTACCTGACCATCCATGCTACGGACGGCAGCCAGCTCTGGAAGAGCAGTGACAAATACGGCGGCTCGGAGACTTTTTTCAATTATGAATCCGCTGCACAGATCAGAGCCAAGGGGGACAAGTACCGCTGGAACTTCCTGGAACAGCGCATCATCGCGCTGCCGGACGGGACCCTGATCATACCCCGCAACGAGGGAACTTTCAGCATCGGCAACAACCGCTCCTATAACAAACATTCGTTATTCGGCCTGCAGTGGAGCGGCGCCCTGTTAAAGGAGTCCTGGCACACCCGCCAGACCCCCAGTTACCTGGCCGATTACGCCTATGACGCAACCACGCGCGAGGTGCTGCTGCTGGAAGTCGTTCAGCGAGCCGGACTGTTTGGCAGTGGAAAAACGGCCATTTCGATCAACAAGCTGGACTAGATAAAATCGAAGTACATCCGTTCGGGAAGAACATAAAACGCCGTGCAACCTCTAAAGGTCGCACGGCGTTTTTTAATACACGTACTAAACAGGTGTGCTGCAGTTTAGTCCATCTTGACCGGTACTTTGGCCTTCAGCACGAACTGGCCGCCTTTTACCGCCAGCAGGCAGAGCGGGGTCTTGATCGGCTCGCGGTTGGCGCGGATGGTGATCGTGCCGGAAACACCTTTGAAGTCCTTGGTCGTGGCAAGAGCAACCTTGAAAATCTTCGGATCGTTGCTGCCGGCCCGCTTCATGGCATCAGCCAACATCATCAGGCCGTCATAGCCCTGTGCGTCGAAGAGTCCCGGCAGTGCGCCGTTGAACTTCTTCTTGAAGGACTCGATGAACTTGGCGGTCTCGTCGGTAGCCTGTTCGGGAGAGAAGCCCAGAGCAGACATGGAACCTTCGACAGCCTCGCCGCCCAGCTTGATGAACTCGGGCGAAAACAGGCCGTCGCCGCCGAACATGTTGGCCTTGATGCCCTGTTTGCGTGCTTCCTTCATGATCAGGGCGCCTTCGGTGTAGTAGCCGGAGTAGAAGATGACATCCGGTTTCTTGGCCTTGATGTTGGTGACCTGGGCGCTGAAATCCTTGTCGCCGTCCTTGACCTTCTCATCGGCCACGATCTCGATGCCTTTGCCTTTGGCGGCATCGCGGAAGGTCTGGGAAAGGCCGACACTGTAGTCGTTGTTATCGGAGGTGATCACAGCAACTTTTTTGTAATTGAGATCCTTGGCGAAGTAATCGATACAGGCCGGGATGGCCACGCTGTCCAGCAGGGTGTTGCGGAAGATGAAATCCCCGACTTCAACCAGGCCGGGGCCGGTAGCGCCGGCTGAAAGCATGACCACGCCGGCCTTCTGGGCAATGGGGGCAATGACCTTGGAGATGCCGGTGGTCGGGTCACCCAGAATAGCTACGACGTTGTCACGGCTGATCAGCTTCTGGGCCACGGAGGCACCTTCCTGCTTGTCGCCGCGATTATCGGCTTCGACGATCTCGATTTTCTTGCCATTGATGCCGCCGGCAGCATTGACTTCGTCGGCAGCCATCTTCATGCCTTCCAGGGTCGGTTTGCCGAACATGGCCACGTCACCGGTCAGAGCGCCCATGAAGCCGATTTTCACGGTATCACCGGCCGCCTTGGAGGCCTCGCCCGGTTTTGCTTCTTCCTTCTTCTTGCAGCCGGCGGTTACCGACAGGGCCAAAGTTCCAGCCAACAGCAGTGCAGCAATCTTTTTGAAGTTCATGATTTTTCTCCTTTAGTGAGATAGATTATTTACCGCCGCCGCCCGGCTTTTCCAGGCTGTTCAGGATTTCGTTAGCCTCTTTCAGTTTCTGTTCAAGCTTCTTCAGCTCTTCTGCGGAATATACTTTTTTACCCTTTTTGATTTCGGCATTGAGCTTCTTAAGCTTCTGCTGGATGCTGTCGACTTCGTGCAGGCAGCCTTTGGAGGCCAGCATGCACTCGTCTTTGGCCATGTCGTGGGTTGCATCCGCAGCAAAAGCCATGCTGGTGGCGGACAGAGCAAAGGCGGTCAGTACGGCGATCAGAACTTTTTTCATGATTTATGCTCCTTTGAAAGATGGTTATAAAAGTGTACCTGAAGAATGCCGAGGCACCCTTTGGAGTGCCCCGGCAGATATCAAAATACTAGAATGTGTACTTGAAGATCAGCTTGAAGTCGTAGGGGTTTTCGGGAGTGCCGTTGATGGCCACATCCTTGTAGTAGTCGCCCAGCACGACATAGGCCGTGCGGACGCTGGTGGTCAGTCCTTCCAGCAGCTGATAATTGGCTTCGGCATTGATCTCGGTGCCAAGGTAGTTGCTCTTGTTGACAGCGCCGGTCTTTAGATTGATCGGCTTGGAGGAATTATCCTTGGCAACGGCGGCAAAGCCGGCATTGAAGGCGGTTGTCAGCTTGGCATTGATCGGCAGATCGAACCCGATATATCCGCCAATCTGTCCCTGGTTCTTGTTATTGGAACTGAAGATGATGGCGTTGTCGGTGGTATAGGCGTTCTTGTCGCGACCCAGGATGACCATCTCGTTGTCGTAGTAGCCGTGCTCAGCGTTGAGCTGGCCGGTAACACCGTAAAAGGCCGATCCGTGACCGTCCGTCGGGTTGTTGTCGCCGCTGGTGTAAAGGAACTCGGTACGGGCGGTACCCGGACCCACCTTGAGCTTGGCGCCCAGATTACCGGCAAAGCCGTTGGTATAGCTCTTGTTGACCGTGCCGGTCTCAAAGATGGCAAAGCCGTTCAGGGTCAGCGGACCGCCGGTGACCTCGGCGTTGACACCCAGCGCGTTCATCTTTATGTCCTGGTTGGGCCCGGAAAAGCCCTGGGAGTTGTCGCGGAACAGGTAGTAGGCGCCGCCGACTTTCAGGTCCTTGCTAACGGCGAACTTGCCATCCAGCATGACCATGTCGGAAGTTTTGTGGCCGATAACATTGTCGCTGCTGAACAATCCGGTGTCAGCGAAACGGAATACACCAAAGCTGGGAGTGAAGCTGTTATAGCTGCTGGAAAGCAGCAGGCCGGCCATATCGGCGTCAAACATAACGCCCTTGAAGGCATCGTTGTTGGGCATCATGCCCAGTTTCATGTTGACGTTCTTGCAGGGGTTGGCATCCAGGTAGATGCTTTTGGTCTCGAAGTTGACCGAGTCGGCACCAATGGCTCCACCCTGGTTGCGTCCGGTGGCGTAGGAACTGTTGCCCCAGTAGACATAGTCAATTTCGAAGTGGGTGACCAGTTTCAGATCGGCGTTGGCCTTGGCGATGTACTGCAGGCGGGCACGCTGCTCGATGATATTAGCAGAGTACTGTGTTTTAGGCAGTCCACCCGGCTCATACTGGCCGTTTCCACCGTATCTTTGTGGACCTGGACCTGGAGTTGGATTTAAAAGAGTGGGAGTATCCCTCAACCCCGTCAACTGTGTGCCGTTGAAGTTGGAGTTGATCCAGCGGGCGCTGAACAGGCCGTGAAACTCGTTCTCCAGTGCAAATGCCGACGTTGCCGTTGCTGCAATCCCCAGGGTCAGGACTGCTGCCAATGCGCTGCTTTTTTTCATTTTACTTCCTCCTTGTGGTGGTTTTCCTGCAAAATCTGCTTCCGGTGGGAGATAGCAGATATAAACGGCATTACAATATCTGGCTCAAAAAGAGTTTGGCCCGTTCGTGGGTCGGATTGGTGAAGAAGTGCTCGGGAGTGCCCTCTTCCACGATTTTTCCGTGATCCATGAAGATGACCCGGTCGGCCACCTCACGGGCAAAGCCCATCTCGTGGGTGACGACAACCATCGTCATCCCCTCGCGAGCCAGGTTCTTCATGACATCCAGCACCTCTCCGATCATTTCCGGATCCAGCGCCGAGGTTGGTTCATCGAACAGAATCGCCTTGGGGTTCATAGCCAGGGAACGGGCGATGGCGACCCGCTGCTGCTGTCCGCCGGAGAGCTTGGCCGGGTAGGCATGCGCCTTTTCGGCAATATTCACCTTGCGCAGCAGCCCCATGGCAATCTCTTCAGCAGCTTTCCTGCTGCGCTTGCGGACGACGGTCTGGGCCAGGGTCAGGTTTTCCAGCACGGTCTTGTGGGGGAACAGGTTGAAGGACTGGAAGACCATCCCGACCTCTTCGCGCACCTTGCAGATATCGGTCTTCGGAAGACTGACATCCATGCCATGCACGCTGATCCGGCCGCGGTCGATGGTTTCCAGACCGTTGATCGAACGCAGGATGGTGCTCTTGCCCGAACCGCTGGGGCCGATGATGACCACCTTCTCGCCGTCGCTGACGTTGAAGGAGATGTCGCTCAGGGCCTGGAAACTGCCGAAGAATTTGGATACCCCGCAAACCTCGATCATGGGACTATTATCGACCTTCATTTAGTCGTTCCTCCATGATGCTGATCAGCTTGGAAAAGAAGAGCGTCATGATCAGGTAGATCAGGGCGATGACGGTGTAGGTCTCAAAATAGTTGAAGGTTTCCGAGGCATACTCGCGGCCGCGGCGCAGCAGATCGGATACCGCCAGGATCGAAACCAGCGATGAATCCTTCAGCAGGGCGATGAATTCGTTGCCAATGGGGGGCAGCACTACCTTGAAGGCCTGGGGCAGAATGACCTGCCGCATGGCCTGCCGGCGGGACATGCCCAGGGACAGGGCCGCCTCCATCTGTCCTTTGGGTATGGACTGAATGCCGGCCCGGAAGATCTCGGCCATGTAGGCGCCGTAACAGAAAGCCATGGCAATGATGGCACTTAGAATATCGGGGATTTTTATGAAACGGCCCAGGGCATAGTAGATGTAGAAGAGCTGCACCAGCAGCGGGATGCCCCGAATGACTTCGACATATAAGGATGCGGTCCCATTGATGAAACGATTGCCTGAAATTCTTCCCAGTCCGGCGATCAGACCGAAGACGATCGCCAGCAGGATAGCGCCCAGCGTAACCTTGAAGGTAACCCAAATGCCGTCCGGGACGAACATGAAGATCGCCATGTACTGGTCCGGCCGACCGAAGGCCAGAAAGAGACAGAGCACAATCGAACCAAAAAAGGCGATGCGCCAGGCTGTAAACAGCCCGACGTCGCTTTTGTGCGGGATGGCGGCGCCGTCACCGACCGCTATCGGCGTGTGTGTGGATTTATTATCTGGCATAAAAGCGGGCGCAGGGCAGGGAGACGCAGGTCATCCCCGCCCTGCAGACCAAGTTACTTAACCCACCTGGTGTGGATCCGGGTGTCGAGTTTCTTGGCTTTAACAGCCTGGATGCCCTTATTGAGCAGGGTAACCAGCTCCTGGTTGCCTTTTTTGACAACGATGCCGTAACCCTCTTTGGTGAAGGGTTTGCCGACGATCTTGAATTTTTCCTTGTACTCTTTTTTCTGCAGGGCAAAGTGGGCGGCAACCGGTTCGTCACAGACGACTCCGTAGATGCGGCCGGCAGCCATGTCTTCAAAGGCCAGGCCGATTTCGTCATAGGTCTTTGATTCCACGCCGGACACCTTCTTTACTTCCATGGCGCCGGTGGTGCCGATCTGGGAGCCGACCTTCTTGCCCTTCAGATCTGCTATGGTTTTGGAGGTCTTGTCGGTCTTGGGCACAACCAGGATCTGGCCGATGCTGGTATAGGGGTCTGTGAAGTCGTATTTGGCCTTGCGCTCCTTGGTGATGGTGACCGAAGAGATGATGGCATCGTACTGGCCGGAGTCAAGCCCGGCGAAGATGCCGTCCCAGGCGGTGTTTTTGAACTGGACCGCCAAGCCGGCTTCCTTGGCTACGGCATTCAGGAAGTCGATATCATAGCCGACGATCTGCTTGTTGGCATCCACCATCTCCATCGGCGGCCAAGTGGCGTCGGTAGCAACCTTGATGCTTTTGGGGGCGGCCAGGGCCGTGAGAGACATGGCAGCCAGCAGCGCTGCTGTTGCGGCAATTGTACGCAGAATTTTCATATACCGTTCTCCTTTTTGATTTAAATAAAAAATTTCAAGTGGTAAGACCTGTTGGTTATTAAGAGATGTATCGGTTATTGTCAACAAAAAAGTCCAGTCATAAAGCACTCAGATATAACAATATTTTGTTGTATACCCAATAAATGCTTGCCTCATCCGGCACCTTTCGTTTATGACGGGACGGACGACATGTTTGATATCAATAAAATCAAGGGCATATATAAATGAATCGTCTCAAAGCCGCCGTACTGCTGATAACGACAACTTTCTTCTGGGGGGTAACATTTACGCTGGTAAAACAGGCCCTGGAAGGTGTCGATGTATTCGTGTTTCTGGCCCAACGCTTCATGCTGGCTTTTGCGGTCATTCTGCCGATCAGTTTTTTCAGGGGCAAGCGCCTGGATGCGCGCACCGTTCGCCGGGGGTGCATCATGGGAGTGTTACTTTTCGGAGCCTATGCCTTCCAGACCGTGGCGCTGCTCTACACCAGTGCCTCCAATACCGGTTTTCTGACCGGTCTGAACGTGATCATGGTGCCGCTGATCTCCTCAATGATGCTGCGTCACCACATATCGGGGGCCGTCAAATGCGCCGTGGCTCTGTCCGTGGCCGGACTGTTTTTATTGTGCGGAAACGGTGCCTGGCATTTCAATCTGGGCGACCTGCTGGCCGCCACCTGTGCCGTCTGTGTGTCGCTGCACCTGATTTACACCGGCGAATTTGTCCGCAGCAGCGATTATTACTGGCTGACCGCCGTGCAGCTGGGCGTCGTGGCCCTTTTAAGCCTGCTCTTTGCCCTGGCCCGCCATAAACCGGTCTTTGTCTGGCAGCCGCAGCTGCTGCCTACACTGCTGATCTGCGCGTTGATCGCAACGGTTTTTGCCTTTCTGGTGCAGACCTCGATGCAGCGCTATATCAGCCACACCAATACGGCGCTGATCTTCTGCACCGAACCGGTCTTTGCGGCCCTGTATGCCTGGATCGCGATTGATGAGAAGCTGGGATATTATGGCCTGATCGGAGCCGTATTGATCCTGGCCGGGATGATCTTGTCAATCCTGCCGACCCGGCCGGAAGACGAAAAACAGCTTGCTGCTGTTCAGGAATTGGATGAAGCAACGACTGAATAAAATACTGCTCGCGAATGCCGGTTTATCCCTAAATCAGCTCTCCAGCAGGTTGACCACGACCCGGCCGCGTATCTGGCCCTTGAGGATGGCCTGAATCTGTTCCTCCAGACCGTTCAGACTACACTCGCTGACGGCTTCGGCGAGACGGGCCGGTTTCCAGCCGGCGGCCAGCCGCTGCCAGACCTCTTCGCGGACGGGGCGGGGACACTGTGCCGAGTCGATCCCTATCAGACTCACCCCCCGCAGAATAAATGGGTAGACATTCAGCGGCAGTTCCGGCGAGCCCACCAGGCCACAACAGGTAACCGTGCCGCCGTATTTTGTGCCCTTCAGCACCGCCGCCAGCGTCACTCCGCCGACTACATCAACGGCCCCGGCCCAGCGTTCGGCCAGCAGGGCCTTGTCGGCACCGGCTGTCACCTCGTCGCGACTTATCACCGCAGCGGCGCCCAGATCCGACAAGAACTGGTGGTCAGCCTGCTTGCCGGTGGCCGCCGTCACCCGGTAGCCCGACCGGGCCAGGATGGCGACAGCCATACTCCCGACCCCGCCGGTAGCTCCGGTGACAAGGATCTCGCCATCCCCCGCTTTTACTCCGGCACGCTCCAGCTTCAAAACCGACAGCGCCGCCGTGAATCCGGCCGTACCCAGCGCCATGCTTTCGCG
>JACMKN010000146.1 GCA_014380135.1 Deltaproteobacteria bacterium | reverse complement strand
TGCTGGACTGGTCTCGGTCGAAGTGAAACCTTTCCGTGGCCATGGAAGAATGAAGGTTATTTCGGCCGCCGCTGATACGTTTCAATTGATGGCTCAAGTTGGCTAAAATACTGCTCAATAACGAGTTGAACTAAACCGCTTTGCGGGAACTTAAAATCAAAAGCTGATTAGAGTAAAAATCGAATAAAAATAGAAAGAAATAAAGGCGGCGCTCCGGTGCTGCTTTTTTCTTTATCTCGACACTGACGACATCTCCCAGTACTACGGTGACACAAGACCGGTATAATTTGTCCGTACGGTAAAATCTAAGTATGAGCGGAAGAGGGTCCGGGTTTCCAGGCATGGCATTCTTCGATTCGCATCTGGCTTCTGAAAGACAAATGGCCACAGATTTTCTGTGGCCATTCGAGCATTTCTACTGATTTAAAGCCGCGTTACAGCAGACCCTTTAACTCCTTCAACTCCACACTCGCTTTACTGCGCAGCTCTTTGGCCCACTGACCGAAACGCTCTTCTGACTTTTTGCGGTAGATGGCTTCTTCAATCTCGGCCTTGAGCGCCTCGAACGGTTTCAGCTTGCCGCTGAACCTCTCCTCCAGTTTGATGATATGAAATCCGGCCGGTGTGGAGACCAGTTCGCTGACTTCACCGGGCTTCATCGCAAGAATAGTTGATTCAAGTTCCGCCTGCATTTCACCTTTTTTGAAAACGCCAAGGTCACCGCCATCCTTGCGGGCGGCTGGATCCTCCGAATAACTCTTGGCAAGTTCGGCGAAATCCTTGCCGCTTTTGGCCTCTGCCAGCACCATCAGGGCGGTGGTCATGGTGCGCTTGATCTCGTCAGCGGGGGACTTCTCACCGGTTTTAAAAAATATGTGCCGGGCGCGATAGCTCTCATCCTCGGTGTATTTGGCGCGGTTGGCATCATAATATTCGCGCATCTCGGTTTCGCTGACATGGATCTTGGCGCGAACCTCCATGCTGACCAGTTTGAGTTTTTCGATCTGCTCCTGCAACTGGGCGCGGTACTGTTCAAAAGAAAGCCCCTGATTGGCAAGCGCCGTTACCAGCGCTTCCTGGGAGGGCATGTTGTTCTGCTTCTTGACGTCTTCAATGGCCTGCCTGATCTCTTCCTCGGACACTTTTATGTTCAGTTCACGGATCTTTTGTTCGATCAGTTTTTTTTCCACCAGTCGATCCAGTACCGTTTGAAGGATCCGGCTGCGGGCGGCATCGTCCAGTGCAGCCTTTTTCTCCGCCTCGCGGATGACCGGTTGGGCTTCGCGGTTGACCTCGTAAATCGTAACGACTTCGTCATTGACGATGGCGGCGATGGCGTTGATGACACGGGCCGAAGCAGGGCTTGGCGCCAGAAAAAGCAGTGCTGCCAGTAGGAGGGGCAGTGTGAAATTATTCATGATGATATCCGTTCCATTTTAAAAAAAAACAGGAGGGTGGACTGAATGCCCACCCTCGCGGTTATGCAGGCTGTAAGTGTAAGAGGCCAGGTTTATTTCTTTTCGGGCGCAGCGGCCGGCTTGGCAGCTTCAGCCGGTTTTTTGTCTTCCGCTTTTACGCCGTCCTTCTTGCCGCCCATCTCGTTCAGTACATCTTCCTTGACGGTGATCTTGGCGGTCTTCTTCAGCTCTTCCTTGATTTTCTGGAAAACTTCCTGCTGCTTGCCCGGCATGATGGCGCCCTTGATCTGCTCCTTGACTTCTTCCAGAGGGCGAATGCCGGCGGCGCGCTTGCCGGTCAACTTGATGATGTGGTAACCGAAGTCCGATTTGACAACCTCCGATACCTGACCTTCCTTGAGCGCCAGAGCCGCCTTCTCGAAGACCGGCACCATGCTGCCCTTGCCGAACCAACCCAGATCGCCGCCCTTGGCAGAGGAGGAATCAACCGAGTTTTTCTTGGCCAGTTCTTCAAAATTACCGCCGGCTTTGATCTTGGCCAAGATGTCCTTGGCTTCTGCTTCGGTTTTTACCAGGATATGGCTGGCCTTGATCTGCTCACCGGCCTTGAATTTGTCCTTGTTCTGATCGTAGAACTTTTTCAGGTCTTCTTCGGAAACACTTGATTCGGTCTCGACCTTTTTCTTGAGGAACGATTCAACAATCAGGCGCTTCTTCAGGTCCTGGAGCTTTTCTTCGATATCCGGTCCCTTGTCAAGACCGTCTTTGGATGCCTGCTGCAGGATCAGTTCACGGATAACCATTGTGTCCAGCATTTCCTTGCGGCCCTGGGGGGTGTCGGCCATTGCTTTCAGGTATTCCGGCAGATTTTTGAGTTCGCGCTCGAAGTCGCCGGTGGTGATGCTGCCGCTGTTGACTTCGGCCATGACTTTACCTTCTTTTTTGCCGGCCGAGGTTGTCCCGCCCGAAGTGGTGCTCCCTTTGCAGCCAAAGAGTGCAACCGCACAGAGGGCGGTGATCAGCAGTTTTGCGGTAGTAATGGTTTTCACGTAACGCTCCTTTTTTATTACAATTAAGTATGGTTAAAAACTTCAAAAAACTAGCATACAAAGGGTGTCAGTTGCAAGATTATTCCGCTGTATGGCATGCGCAGGTCGGGTCAGGTGATGAGGACGCTGGACCGAGCGGTGCAGAAACATGTGCAGCAGGGCAGCCTGTCAATCCGGCAGAAGTCGCTTCAGCACTTTTCCGGCCGTTTCAATGATGTCCTCGAAGGAGGTCCCCTTCAGTGTGCAGACCAGTTTGTAGTCCGGCGTGAACTGATAGTTTTTAGGTTCGCTGCGCATCATGCCGATGATCGTGTCGGGCGAGGCCGGAGTGCGGGGGTGGAAGGAGATCACCACCGTCTTGCCGCTGTAGTCGATCTGCCGCACCAGCAGTTTTTTCAGCATCACGCGCAGCTTCATGATCTCGAACAGGTAGGAGGTCGCCAGCGGATATTTGCCGAAACGGTCGCTGACCTCGTTCTGTACATCCAGCACGTCCTCCTCGCATTCGGCCTGGGTCAGCTTCTTGTATATGACCAGACGCTGTCCGGCATCCTTGACGTAGGCCTCGGGGATGAAGGCCGGCACTTTCAGGTTGATCTCCGGTTCCACTTGCTCAATCATCTCCTCGCCCCGCATGCGGCAGATGGTCTCCTCCAGCATCTGATTGTAGAGTTCGAAGCCGATCTCGGTGACGGTGCCGGACTGGCGGTTGCCGAGCATGTCGCCGGCGCCGCGGATCTCCATGTCGTGGGTAGCGATGCGGAAGCCGGCTCCCAGCTCGGAGATGTCCTGCAGGATCCGCAGCCGTTCACGGGCGTCAGGACTAATGGCGCCCTCGCCCGGTATCAGCAGATAGGCGTAGCCGCGCTGGCTCGATCGTCCCACTCGTCCCCGCAGCTGGTAGAGCTGGGAAAGGCCGAACTTGTCGGCGTGGTCGATGATCAGAGTGTTGGCATTGGGGATGTCCAGGCCGGATTCGATGATGGTCGTGCAGAGCAGCAGGTTGGTTTCGCCATGCATGAAACCGAGCATGACCTTCTCCAGTTCGTGCTCACCCATCTGGCCGTGACCGACGGCGATTTTTGCCTCCGGCACCAGCTGGGCCAGCAGTTCGGCTCGCTTGGCGATGGTCTGCACCCGGTTGTGGACAAAGAAGATCTGTCCGCCGCGGCGCAGTTCGCGCAGAACAGCTTCACGGATCAACTCTTCGGAAAAACGCGCCACAAAGGTCTTGACCGCCAGGCGGTCCACCGGCGGGGTGTCGATAATCGACAGGTCGCGAATACCCATCATCGACATATACAGCGTGCGGGGGATGGGGGTGGCGGTCAGGGTCATGATGTCCACCACGGCCCGGAAGGCCTTGAGCCGCTCCTTGTCCTTGACCCCGAAGCGCTGCTCCTCATCGATGATCAGCAGCCCCAGATCCTTGAAGAGCACGTCCTTCTGCAGCAGGCGGTGGGTGCCGATGATGATGTCCACGTTGCCTTTCTTGAGGCGCTCCAGGATCTCCTTCTGCTCCCTGGCGGTGCGGAAGCGGGAGATGACCTCGACCGTGACCGGGTACTCCTTGAGACGTTCACGGAAAGTCTCGTAGTGCTGCTGGGCCAGGATCGTGGTCGGGACCAGGATGCCGACCTGCTTGCCGTCCAGGGCGGCCTTGAAGGCGCCCCGCAGCGCAACCTCGGTCTTGCCGTAGCCGACGTCGCCGCACACCAGGCGGTCCATCGGTTTCGAGTGCTGCATGTCGGCCAGCACATCCTGGATGGCGGACAGCTGGTCGGGGGTTTCCTCCCAGGCAAAGGAGGCCTCGAATTCCCGGTACATCTCGTCCGGCGGCGAAAAGGCGAAGCCCTCGCAGATCCGGCGCTTGGCGTAGATCTCCAGCAGTTCTCCGGCCAGCTCCTCGATGTTCTTGCGGGCTTTTCCCTTGGACTTTTCCCAACTGATGCCACCCAGTTTGTCCAGCGCCGGCTGTGATCCTTCCGGCCCGACATAACGCTGCACCAGCCCCAGGCGGTCGACCGGCAGGTAGAGCTTGTCGGAACCGGCGTACTCCAGCAGCAGGAAGTCGCCGCCGACACCACCGACGCTGATGTGCTGCAGGCCGCGGTACAGGCCGATGCCGTGGTCGATATGCACCATGTGGTCACCCGGCTTGAGCTCGGCCAGTGAAGACAGGATCTGCTTTTTGCGTACCTCGGAGACGCCGCGCCGCTTGACCCGCTTGCCGAACAGTTCCTCTTCGGCGATCAGCGCCAGACGTGAGGAGGGCAGCCGGAAGCCGCGTGAAATTTCGCCCAGCAGCAGTGTCACGAAAGGTAGAGACGCATTGCGATGCGTCTCTACACCCACCACATCCTGAAATCCCGTTTCGCTGATGCTGCAGGGTATCTGGTAGGGAGCCAGCAGCTGCTTCAGGCGCTCCGCCTGGGGCAGCTGGTGGCAGGCCACCAGCACGTTCTGCCCTTCATCAAGCCAGGCGCGCAGTATGCGGGCCAGCGGCGCCAGGGCCTGGCTGCTTTCCTTGGATACGTTGACGCGCAGGTCGCTGTTGTTCCCGCAGGGTATGCTGAAAGTCGCTGTTTCGCCGGCTGTTTCCAATGACACTCCGGCCAGTTCGATGCGGCTGCGACCGGCCATCAGGGCCTCCAGCCCGGCTTCGGAAAGAAACAGCTCTTCCGCCGGAGAATGGGCACGTCCGGCGGCGGTCGCCTTGGCCGCTCCGCTGACAAGCTCTTCGCTGAAACTCAGGCAGCTGTAGCGGATCGCTTCCGGGTCCAGCAGGATCAGCGGAACTCCGGGGGCGTAATCAAAGATAGTTTCCAGGTTTGGATGCAGCAGCGGCTGGAGAAAGTCCACCCCCTGGAAATAGACCGCGTTCTGCAGGTCCTCCAGTATCAGGCGGCGACGGTTGGCCGGGATGTCCAGGTCGTCGCAGCACTGCTTCAGGCGCGGGGCAATGTCTGCCAGGATCTCTTCCGTCAGAAGCAGCTCCCGTGAGGGAAGCAGCACCAGTTCCTGCATCGGCTGCAGGGAGCGCTGCGTCAACGGATCAAAGGCGCGCATGGTCTCGGCCGTATCACCAAAAAACTCGATCCTGACCGGTGTCGGCAGGTTGGGGGGGAAGATGTCCAGGATGCCGCCCCGCACGGCGAAGGTGCCGCGATCCTCAACCAGCGGCACGTTGGCGTAGCCCATTCTGACAAGTTTCGCCAGCAGGTCGTCCCGCTCGAATTCTTCGCCGGCCACCAGGTAACAGGAAGAATCGTTCAGCGTTGCGCGTGGCAGAACCCGTTGCAGGGCGGCCGCCACCGGCAGGACGGTTACCCGTGCCAGACCGTTTTGCAGGCGAAAGAGTGTGTCCAGGCGGGCGCCGGAAATATCGGGGTGCGGAGAAGATGCCGAAAACGGAGCAGCATCCCAGGCCGGAAAGAGGAGCGGCTGCGACCCTGCACCATTGAAAAAGGCCAGTTCGCGGCAGAACTCCTCCGCTGAGTCCTGACGGTCAGTAATGACCAGCGCACCCTTCAGGCCCGTCCGCAGCAGTTCTGCCACAATCAGAGCCGGGGAGGAGCCCGGTAGGCCGGGAATGGTAATGCGCTGCCCGTCGCGCCGCAGGGCGGCAATGATTTCGATTATTTGGGGAATCAGGGGGGTCATGGGGGATGAGTGGCTCGTTCAGATCTGTATATTAGTGCTTCCGCAGTCCGGCCTTGAGCTTGGGTTTACCTTCTTCGATAACAACCCTGAACGTAAAATTTTCAGTACCCAACTTTGCTGTCAGCATCGGTTTCTGTTTTTCAATGTTTGCAGCAACCAGCTCGCGGGTGATTTTATCAAACGGCAGGTTGCAGGCCTTGCGAGCTTCCCGGAACTCATGGACGATACGGTCCAGGTCGGTCATTGTGTTGCCGGGTGCGACTTCTGCGGACTTTTTTTCCGGTTTTCCCTGCTGACGATTGTGCAGGTCACTGATAAAGCGGTCACGGGAGTAGCGGCCATCCTCCATCAGCTTGAGGATCCGGTTCCAATGCTCGCGGTAAGTATTAAAGCGGGCCACCAACATCGCGAAGCGATGCTTGTACATGGTATTGTTGATCGGGACACCGCTATAGCGTCTGATCATCTTCTCCACTTCAGAAAACAACGTCAGAGGTTCCCGCTTTTCCAGGCCGATGAAATACTGCTCGTATTTCAGGATCAGCTCACTCAATTGCTGGTCAAGTTTTGGGATGTCCTCGGCAATTGCCATGCGGAAACCTTTTATAGGTGGTACGTCGAAAACAGCAATCCACTATATCGGAACGGTCAGATAAGTAAAGGTTAAAGATACCCTTCGCACCCGGCGGGACCGTTGCTAATAACTTGACGCGTCGAGCTTCATCGCATAAAATGCCGACTTGAAAATTCCCCACCAGATAAACGGGATCAAGTTCCTGCATGCCAATACAATTTGATATGGAGCCGCAATCGATGGAATCACGTGCCGCTGTTGTACTTGCCGCTGGAAAGGGTACCCGCATGAAGTCCGGAGTGATCAAGGTCCTGCATGCGGCTGCCGGTTTGCCGATGATCGCATGGCCGGTTGCAGCCGCCCGTGAAGCCGGAGCCGATCCGATTGTCCTGGTGATCGGCCATCAGGCCAATGCTGTTCAGGGTGTGTTTCGCGGTGCTGGTGACATACGCTGTGCCATGCAGGAGGAACAGCTCGGCACCGGACATGCTGTGGCCTGTGCCCTGGACGCGCTGGCCGGTTTCCGCGGCACGGTGCTGATCCTGTGCGGCGATACTCCACTGCTGCGCCCCGAAACACTGACCGACCTGCTGAAATTTCACGGTGACCATTCGGCGGCAGTGACGGTTCTGACCGCGGTAATGGACGATCCCTACGGTTATGGCCGGGTGGTGCGCGACGAGAACGGCCGGGTGACACGCATTGTCGAACAGAAGGATGCCGATCCCGAAGAGCAGGATATCCGTGAGATCAACAGCGGCATCTATTGCATGGAATCCGCTTTCCTGTTCGACAACATCCGCTCTGTGGGCAACGACAACGCCCAGCAGGAATACTACCTGACCGACCTGGTGGCACTTGCCGTAGGAAAGGAGCTGGTCTGTCTGGCAATGTCTACCGCTGATGCCGATGAAATCATGGGGGTCAACGACCGTGCCCAGCTGGCCGATGCGGCCCGCGTCCTGCGTCGCCGCATCAACCGCGAGCACATGCTCTCCGGCGTGACGATGATCGATCCCGAGCAGACCTATATCGATCACGGTGTAACGATCGGTTCCGATACGGTCATTCACCCGAATTGCCATATTGGCGGTGGGACCGTGATCGGCAGCGGCTGCGAAATCGAACAGGGGGTCAGCATCTCCGACTGCCGCATCGGTGACGGCTGCCACATCAAGGCTGGTTCCGTCCTGGAAGGTTCCCAGCTGCATCAGGATGTTGCCGTAGGGCCGATGGCGCACCTGAGGCCGGGAACTGAGCTGCAGAGTCATGTCAAAATCGGGAACTTTGTCGAAACCAAGAAAGTGCTGATGGGAGAAGGCTCCAAGGCGTCACACCTGACCTATCTGGGGGATGCGGAGATCGGCCGTGATGTCAATATCGGCTGTGGGACCATCACCTGCAACTATGACGGAGTCAGGAAGCACCGCACGGTTATCGGAGATGGCGTTTTCATCGGCAGTGACGTTCAGCTGGTGGCGCCGGTCACCGTCGGACGCAACTCCCTGGTTGCAGCCGGTACGACCGTAACTGCGGATGTGCCGCCCGATTCACTGGCTATCGCCCGTGTTCCGCAGGTCAACAAGGCCGGTTGGCGGCTCAGAAACAAATAAGGTGTCGCAGCGCATACGTTTCTAATTCCAATTTCAGATCAGAGATGCACTCAAGGCGGTGAGGATTGAGGCGACGAAGGCATACAAACAGTATGTTGAGGAGCCGAAGACGAACCAACGAAGAGGGCGCTTTGATATGGAAATGGAATAACGTTGAACCAGGCCAGGAAGATTCCCATGCCAGAACTACCCAAGGACATAACCGCAGCAGAACTCATTTTGGTCATCGAAGATGATGCCGGTTTTGCAGAGCTGATGCATTCCACTCTTGTCGACGAGGGCTACCGCTGTCAGAACTTTGCCTGTGGACGGGATGCCTTCGATTGGCTGGCCGTAAACTCGGCGGAAATGATCATCCTCGACTACACCCTTCCGGACATGACTGGTGCCGCTGTCATCGAGCGAATGCGCGAACTGGGCCTCTCCGCCCCCTTCGTGATGGTGACCGGCCGCGATGACGCCGGCCTGGCGGTTGAGATGATGAAGACCGGCGCCTGTGACTTCATGATCAAGGATACGACTTTCCTTGACAGGTTGCCGGCGGTTGTGTCACGCGCCCTGCATGAGGCACAGACCCGCCGGAAACTGGAACGGGCCGAAATGTCTCTGCGGCAGAGCGAGGCCCGCCTGGCCCGCGCCCAGAAGATTGCCCGTATGGGGAGCTGGGAATGGAATATTGCCAGCGGCGAGATCAACTGGTCTGACGAGTTGTACCACATCTTCGGATTAACTCCGGGAGAACCGGCCGTCATCAACATGGAGTGGCTCTACACCCTGATCGTCCCCCTGGATCTGCCGGTCTTCAAAAAAGCGATACTCAATTCGATTAAATCCTGCCAGCCATTCAATCTCGTCTATCGCATAACCACCCAAAATGCCGGGGAAATCGTCGTAACCAGCCAGGGAGAGGTTGAGTGCGACGAATCCGGACACGCCTGTCTCCTCTCCGGCACTACGCTGGATATCACCGCCCGGATCCGTGCCGAGAGTGAAATCCAGCAGTTGATCAATTATGATACGCTGACCGGTCTTCCCAACCGCAGCCTGCTGCATGACCGTCTTCATCAGGCAATTGCCCAGAGCGTTCGTGATAAAAATCTGCTGGGTGTTCTTGTCCTGGATCTGGACCGTTTCAAGGGGATCAATGAAACGCTGGGACATCGTGCCGGAGACAAGCTGCTCAAATCGATCGGCGCACGTCTTCAGGCTTGTGTCCGCGATAGTGATACGCTGGCGCGCCTGGGTGGGGACGAGTTCGTCGCGATTCTGGTTGGCGTGACGCATGAAGAGGGCATTACGACGGTTGCCAAGAAGGTTCTGGCAATCGTTTCCGAACCGGTTTACATCGATGGACACGAGATCTACACTACCTGCAGCATCGGTATTGCCGTCTATCCGATGGACGGCGACGACAGCCACACCCTGCTGAAGCATGCCGACCTGGCCATGTACCAGGCCAAGGAACTGGACCGCAACAACTTCCAGTTTTTTTCGCGCGACATGAACATAAAGGTGCTGGAGCGCATGATGCTGGAAAACTCGATGCGCAAGGCGCTCGAACGGGATGAATTCTTTCTGGTTTACCAGCCGCAGGTGGATGCCCGTACCGGGCGGATTACCGGGATGGAGGCGCTCCTGCGCTGGCAGCATCCCGACCTGGGCCTGCTGGCGCCGGACAAGTTCATCTATCTGGCGGAGGATAACGGTTTCATCATCTCCCTGGGCGAGTGGGTCCTGCGCACCGCCTGTCGCCAGAACAAGGCCTGGCAGGATCAGGGGCTGCCCGCCGTGCGCGTGGCGGTCAATCTGTCGGCCAAACAGTTTGGCCAGTACCATCTTGACGAGGTGATCGCCTCCACCCTGCTGGACACCGGGCTGGAGCCCCGCTGGCTGGAACTGGAGATAACCGAAAGCACGATCATGAAGGACGCCGAAAAGAACACCGTCATTCTGCAGAAATTCAAGGGAATGGGCATATCGCTCGCAATTGACGATTTCGGCACCGGATATTCCTCGCTTTCCTATCTCAAAATGTTTCCGCTCACCCGACTCAAAATCGACCGCGCCTTCGTGCGCGACATCACTACCAATCCGGACGATGCCGCGATTGCCGAGATCATCATCGATATCGCCCGTACTCTCAAGCTGAGCGTTATCGCCGAAGGCGTCGAGACCCGCGCCCAGATGCAGTTTCTCTCATTCAACAACTGCGTCGAGATGCAGGGCTACCTTTTCAGCCGTCCGGTGCGGGCCGAAGAATTTGCCAACCTGCTTAAAAACGGGTTGAAATACTGACGGAAAATTCTGCCGTCTGGCGATTACGGCGAAACCGGCCCGAGCAACTAATCAACCACCACACTGCTGCTCCTCCCAATGGTTTTCCTGCACTTCAATTCATGAATCCCGCAAACAACTCATCAGTGTGTTGTAGCTGCAGCCCAGCGCTTCGGCCAGTTTGGTCGGGTGAATTTTTTCGCGGCCTCCCAGGCATGCAACGATATGCCGTATAAATGCGGGCTGCAGTTCTTTCAGCTTGAGTCGCCTGCTTTCAAGTTCCCCCTGGCTGGAGATAGGCAATAAAAAATGCTGCAGTACACTGTCACGGATCTGGCAATGTACTGCGGTGGTCTCGACGTTACCTCGAACATTCCGGCGCAGCTCTTCAAAAATATCATCTCCCAAGAGGACAAACCGTTTGATCAGGGTAGACAGCTCGCGCATATTTCCCGGCCAGTCATAACCCGTTAATGCTGCGGCATTCTCCGGCCGCGCTACCAGTCGCCAGACCTCACGGATGATGTCCGGCGTCAGGATGCCTTCGCCGGCGGAGTCGCACACCGGCTGCCATGTCAATCGATAGGCCAGGTTGCAGGCGATATTGACAATATCGCGTTCCTTCATCTCGCGCAAAGAAACGGTATGGAGTTCCACATCGGCCACACGGTAGTACAAGTCGGGACGCAGTGTCTCCAGCCGTCCCGGCTGGGCAGCCGAAATAATCCGCACATCGGCCCGCAACATACGGGTTCCCCCCAGGCGGGTATAGCTGCCGTCCTGCAGAAAACGGAGCAGCTTGGCCTGGACACGGGGCGCCATTTCCGGCAGCTCATCCAGAAACAGTGCACCGCCATCCGCCTCTTCCACCAAACCCCTCTTGGCCTTCTTGGCATCCGTAAAGGCTCCCTGTTCATGGCCGAACAGTTCCGATTCCAGCCGCTCTCCCTCGAAAAAGGCACAGTTCAACGCAAGAAAAGGCTTGTCTCCGCGCAGGCTGAAATCGTGGAGATACCAAGCCAGTGATTCCTTGCCGGTTCCGGTTTCGCCGATGATCAGCGTATTCAGGCCCGAACGGCCAACCTTGACGGCCCGTTCCCGCAGCATGTCAATGGCATTCGGATTTAGTTGGCGCTCCTCGGCATAATTGCCTCCGGCCATATCCGGTTCACCCTGCTGGCAGAAGCTTTGGGTGCGATTCAACTGAGCCGCCGAAAGTTCACTGTTCCTCAAGGTTTCTATAATATCCCG
>JACMKN010000015.1 GCA_014380135.1 Deltaproteobacteria bacterium | reverse complement strand
TTCGGCATCAATCACAAGGAGTACGGCGTCACATCCATCGGCGTAGTCGCCTTTGCCGAGATAACGATGGCCGAGGTGGCCGGGATCGATCTGCGCCGTGACCCCTTCTCGCTGAAGATGACCGGCGGGCCGAACGGCGACGTGGCCGGCAACTTGCTGCGCATCATGCTGGAGCGCTGCCCGGCCATGCAGGTGCGTCTGATCCTGGACGGAACCGCCGCACTGTATGACCCGAACGGCATTAATCATGACGAATTACAGCGC
The DNA here is from genome assembly GCA_014380135.1 of Deltaproteobacteria bacterium. Taxonomy (GTDB): domain Bacteria; phylum Desulfobacterota; class Desulfuromonadia; order Geobacterales; family Pseudopelobacteraceae; genus JACRCG01. The sequence continues at coordinate 18,316 of JACMKN010000015.1, read as the reverse complement.
ATCGTGCTGACTCACGATCTGGACGCCTTCAATCCTGCTTTTCTGGGGGAGGGGGGCTTCATGATTTATCGCAGCGGTCGCCGGCTGGAGGGGCTCAGGGAATCCCACCGCCAGGTGAGCCGCTCGGCGACAGGTCTGGCAGAGGAGTGGCTGGATATTGACGACTTTAACCGCATATACGGCAGCCTGATTTTTGCGGTCAAGGCCGACCTCTTCATTCCGGCCGGCGGACGCCCCGAGACGATTGACGGCCAGAACTGGCGCCTGTTTCTGGATGACGCCGGCCAGCCCTCCTCACAAGTCATTGTAGAGGGAGCCAACTCTTTCCTTACACCGGAAGCCAGGCTGCAGCTGCAAAAGTGCGGTGCCGTGATCATGCGCGACGCTTCGGCCAACAAATGCGGCGTGATCTCTTCATCTTACGAGATCATCGCCAATTTGCTGTTGTCCGAGCGGGAGTTTCTGGAGCAGAAGGAGCGTTATATCGGAGATGTCCTGGCTATCCTGGAAAAAAGAGCCGCCGACGAGGCCCGACTGATCCTGCGCAGACGAAAGGAATCAGGCGGGACACTGCTCTGCAGCGATATATCCGAGACCATCAGCCAGAACATCAACAGCCTCTACTCCCGCCTGTTTGAATTTTTCTCGGCCCGTCCCGAGCTCTGTCTGCAGCCTCCTTTCCGCCAGGCGTTGATAAGCCATCTGCCGCGCCTGCTGCAGGAAACGCCGGCCTACCGGCAAAGGGTGAAAAAACTGCCGCGCAAATACCAGTGCGCGATCCTGGCGGCCGAGATCGGTTCGTCGCTGGTCTACACCGGCAGTCGCGATGCGGATTTCGAGGATATGGTGCGGCGGCATCTGGCGCGGGTGCTGTGAATTTTCTTTTGATTCCACCGGCGCGCTGTGCTAGAAATGAAGTCCGTTTACATTATAAATTGATACCAAGATAAAAGGAGTCTGCCATGTCATGCAACAATGATAATACCGCAGCAGCTTTGATTGCCTTTGTTTCCGGCGCCGTGATCGGTGTGGCCGCCGCTCTCCTCCTGGCTCCGGCGCCGGGCTGTGAAGTTCGCGAAAAACTGTCCGGCCTGGGTGAAACCGCCGCCGAACGGATGAAGCGTCTTGCCCGCGAAGCCAAGTTCAAGGTAACCCCCAGGTCCAAAGGGGGCAATTATGAATATGACGGCGGGGACGCCTGGATCTGACAGGCTTAGCCCAATGGAGCTGAAATACGGTTCAACATCATTTGCCCTCGACCTCCCGCCGGAACGCCTGGCGGGAGTCATTGTTCCCTGCTTGCCCCCAACCGCCGAATCCCCCGAAAATTTAATCAACACGGCACTTGACGCCTGTCAGTCGGCCATCTCCCTGTTCAAGCCTGCTGAAAAGGTGTTGATCGTCACCTCGGACATTACCCGATACACCGGCAGTGAAGTCTATCTTCCCTTGCTGGTGGAGCGCTTGAACCGCCAGGGCATAGCCGATCGGGATATTGAGATTCTGATCGCCCTCGGCATTCACCGCAAGCAGACCGATCATGAACACCAGAAGATCCTCGGACCTCTCTACGGCCGGATTCGCGTCACGGATCACGAATGCGATGATTCGGCGCATCTGGTCCTGCTCGGGACAACCACAAACGGCATCCGGGTCAGCATCAACCGCAAGGCGGTCGAGGCCGATCATCTGATATTGACCGGCACGATCGGTTTTCACTACTTTGCCGGTTTCGGCGGCGGGCGCAAGAGTGTCTTGCCCGGCATCGCCAGCCGCCAGGCCTGCATGGCCAGCCACTTTGCCGTGTTGAATCCGGGCGGGGGGAGCGGCAAGAACCCGCTGGCGACCACCGGTAATCTGGAGGGTAACCCGGTGCATCAGGCCATGGTCGAGGGGTGCGCCATGGCGGCCCCGGATTTCATCCTCAATACGGTGTTGGCGCCCGACAAACGAATCATGGCCGTCTTTGCCGGTGACTGGCGCGAGGCGCACCAGGCGGGCTGCCGCTTCTATTCCGAGCGCTTTGCGTTTCCGCTGCGGGAAAAGGCCGCTCTGGTGATCGCTTCCTGCGGCGGTTTCCCCAAGGACATCAACCTGATCCAGGCCCACAAGTCGATGGAGTACGCTTCCCAGGCGATCTGCGAGGGCGGCGTACTGATCCTGCTGGCGGAGTGCCGCGACGGATTCGGCAACAGTACCTTCTTCAACTGGTTCCGCCACAAGCGGCTGGATGATTTTGAGGCGGCACTGCGCGAACATTACGAGATCAACGGCCAGACCGCCTATTCACTGCTGCAGAAGGCCCGGCGCTTCCGGGTTGTTCTGGTGTCACACTTTCCCGCGCAGCAGGTGCGGGAGATGGGCATGCTTCCGGCCGCTACGCTGGACGAGGCTATGGCTTTGGCGACCGGAATACTGCCGGCCGACTGGCGGGCTTATCTGATGCCGGAGGCGGGCAGCGTGCTGCCGACGGGTCCACTTTATGGAAAAAATGTTGCCTGACGGCAGCATCGTTGCTATGCTGCCAAACTTTTCCCACTAAAACTGTCCTGGATATGAATGATGACACTGCATGAACAATTGAAATCCCTGGGATCCGGAGCTACCGCCTATTGCTACGATAAGCCGGACGCCGCTCTGCTGGAAGCTTTTCCGAACCCATTTGCCCATCCCGACATGAATCCGGTCGGAGCGGTCGGAACGCTGCACATCGAATGCCCCGAGTTTACCTGCCTCTGCCCCATGACCGGTCAGCCCGACTTCGGAAAAATCGTCATCGATTACCAGCCGGATGCGCTCTGCGTCGAAAGCAAGAGTCTCAAGCTCTATCTGGGTTCCTTCAGGATGCATGGCGAATTTCACGAAGCCGGCGTCAATCGCATCTGCAACGACCTGGTGAAGCTGCTGGCCCCGGTCTGGCTGACGGTGCGGGGCGAGTTTACCCCGCGTGGCGGCATCCCTTTCTGGCCCACGGCGGAATACCGCAAAAAACCATAATCAAATCCCAAGGAGAAACCGCTTCTTATGTTCACCACGTCCGATTTCAAAAAAGGGCTCGTCATCCAGCTTGAGGGCGCCCCCTGCATCATTACCGATGTCACTACCCAGTCCCCCACGGCGCGCGGTGCCAACACGATGGTCAAGACCCGTTACCGTAATCTGATCACCGGTCAGGTTCTTGATAAGACCTTCCGGTCCGGCGACAAGGTGGATGAGGCCGACTTCGAGCGCCACAAGGGCCAGTTTCTGTATGCCGATGGCGGTCGCGGTGTTTTCATGGATCTGGAAAACTACGAACAGTTCGAGATGGATGCGGATAATTTCGAGCCTCTTTCCATGTACCTGCTGGACGGCGCCGAGGTTGTGCTGGGGTTGTTCGAGGGGCGCATGGTGAATGTTGATCTGCCGCTGAGCGTGGAACTGACCGTCACCGAGACCGCCCCGGTCCTGAAAAACGCCACTGCTACGGCTGAGACCAAGGATGCGATTCTGGAAACCGGTCTGAAGATAAAAGTCCCGCCCTATCTGGAATCGGGAGAAAAGGTCAAGGTCGATACCCGTGACGGACGCTTCCTGTCGCGGGCATAACTGCTGAAAACTGCTTTAAAAATGCTTGACAACAACAGCAGCGTCCTCTAGTATTGCTGTTCCCTTCAGGGGCCTATAGCTCAGTTGGCTAGAGCCACCGGCTCATAACCGGTTGGTCCCAGGTTCGAGTCCTGGTGGGCCCACCATTTCACAACGCGAGGAATATACGCCGGATGCCGGCACAAAATCAGGGGCTAGCCCGTTTTCATACCTCAACACGAGAGTGCACACCGCAAGGTTGCACTCTTTTTATTTGTAGCCCATGAAAATTCCAAAAACATCTGATATAGCCGGAATCATTAACAAAATAGCCCCGGTAGCCCTGGCCGAGAGTTGGGACAACCCCGGCCTTCAGGTGGGTGACCCGGTTGCGGAAGTCCGGCTCATCATGGTTGCACTTGACCCGACGCCGGATGTCATCAATTCTGCCGTAGCAGCTTCCTGCCAGCTTCTGGTTACCCACCATCCCCTCATTTTCAAACCGCTCAAGTCAATATCCACAGCCACTCCGCAGGGCAGTCTGATACATACGGCAATCAAGGGCGGTTTATCCATCATCAGCATGCACACCAACTATGACATCGCCACGGGCGGCCTGAACGATCTCCTGGCACGCAGGATCGGGCTTTCTTCTTCCGTTCCGCTTCAAATTACAACTTCCCGTGAGTTGGTCAAGCTGATTATATTCGTTCCCGCCAGTCATCTGGACGTTGTGCGGAACGCTCTTTTCCCGCATACCCGCTCGCTGGGCAACTACCGGGATTGCTCGTTTGCCGCGAATGGCGAGGGAACCTTCCTGCCCCTGGAGGGTGCCGAGCCATTCATTGGTACCGTCGGGACACGGCAAAAAGTTTCCGAAGAGCGTCTTGAGCTGCTGGTCGAACGCACAAACCTGTCGCGGGCAATCAAGGCGCTGCTGTCTTCGCACCCTTACGAAGAGCCGGCCTACGATCTGTATCCGCTGCTGAACGATGGGGAAAAACTGGGACTGGGACGTGTCGGCCGCCTGCCGGAAACCCTGTCGCTGGCAGAATATGCCGGACAGATCAAGGCGGCACTGTCCGCGCCGGGACTGCGTTACGTTGGCGATCCGGCCGCCAGGATATCGAAGGTTGCGCTCTGCAGCGGCAGCGGCGCATCTCTGCTGCGCGAAGCGGTCCGCGCCGGCGCCGATCTGCTGGTGACCGGCGATGTGAAGTACCATGAGGCTCGCGATGCCCAGGATCTGGGCATCGCCCTGATCGATGCCGGCCACTTCCCGACCGAGATCATCATGGTGGCTGCAATTGTGGAACAGCTTGGTCGTGCTCTTGCTGAGGCCGGTTGTGGTGAGTGCCAGGTGTTGCCGTGTTGCGTGGAAAACGATCCGTTCAGAATGCAGATATAATTCCAATTTCAGATCAGAGATGCCCTCAAGGCGGTGAGGATTGAGGCGACGAAGGCATACAAACAGTATGTTGAGGAGCCGAAGAGGAACCAACGAAGAGAGCGCTTTGATATGGAAATGGAATAAATAGCGGTTGTGTGAGAAGAATAAACGCACCAAGGGGGATTTGATTTTGAAAAAGAAACTGGACATGCTGGAAGAGTTGCAGGAGGTTGATCAATTGATCGATAACCTGAAAGGGACGCAGACCGGATTGCATGACGAACTTAATGACATTGCTCAGTCTGTGGACGCTGCCTGCGAGGAATTGGCTGTCATGAAAGCCCGCCTTTCGCAACTTGAACAGGAGAAAGGCAAGCTGGAAGCCAGTCATGCCGCTGAATTGGAAAATATTCTGCGATCTGAAACCAACATGAAAGAAATCAAGACCAACAAGGAGTTTCAGGCGGTTGGCCGCGAAATTACAGCGGCCCGCAAGCAGGTTACGGATCTTGAAGAACAGGTTCTTCAGAAGATCGGCCAGATCGAGGAACTGTCCGGAGTGTTTGAGACCAAAAGCGCTTCATATGACGAGCTGTCCGAAAATTCTGCTCTGCGTACGGCGGAAAAGAAGGCCGAAATCGACAAGATTCAGCAGGATATCGATGCTGATGTTGCCCGTCGTGAAGCATTGACAAAAGAAATGCCGGCCAGCCTCGTCAAGCGTTTTGCGGCCCTGCGCGATCAGCGCCGCGGCCAGGCGATTGCGATTGCCCGCGACGGCTACTGTCTGGGTTGCAATATGCAGCTGCCGCCACAGTTGTACAACAACCTGTTTAAATACGAAGAACTGTTGACCTGCCCGCACTGTCAGCGGATACTGATTCTCAAGCATCAGCCGCATTAGTAATGTGTTACGCCCCGGCAGCTGAATGTTCTGCCGGGGCGGGAGTTTGGTTGAAGTAGTCCAGATGGCCGCTGCCGGTTTATCCGGTGGAGGAAAGTCCGGGCTCCACAGGGCATGACGCTGGATAACGTCCAGCGGGGGCGACCCCAGGGAAAAGTGCCACAGAGAGAAGTCCGCCTGCCTCGGCAGGTAAGGGTGAAAGGGTGAGGTAAGAGCTCACCGGGTCTGGCGGTGACGTCGGATGCCAGGTAAACCCCGTCAGGAGCAAGACCAAATAGGGAGGCGTTAAGGGCGGCCCGCCCGTGCCTCCGGGTTGGTTGCTTGAGGCTGTCGGTAACGGCAGACCCAGATGAATGACCATCGCCCGGCAAGGGGTAACCCGACCCGGGAACAGAACCCGGCTTACGGACTGCTTCAACCAATTTATAAAAGGATCTGTGTGAACGATCGACAGCTATGGGACCAGGGATTGCGATGCATTGAAAGGATGCTTGCAGATCTTGCGCCGGTCAAGAGGCAGCGCTTGTCGGAACTGCTGGCCGGTTACCGTCAGGAGAAGGAAACTCTGGCCGCCATAGCCCTGCAGATTGATTCCGGGACAACCTGCAGGGAGTGTGCGGGGCAGTGCTGTCTGAACGGCAAGTACCGGATCAATGTCTTTGACCTGCTTTCCCATTGTGCTGCAGATCTAACGGTATTACCCGATTTTGAACAGAAACCGCTCTGCCCTTATGGAACCGCTCGCGGATGTGTAATGGAAGCGGGTTTTCGTCCATCTGACTGCATTCTGTTCATCTGCGATGCGCTTGACAGGCAACTGCCGGATTCAGCCAGATTTGCTCTGAGCATGACGGAAAAAGCCCTGCGGGAATGTCTGCACACGGCCTCCCGCCTGTTGGGTGTGCCGCTTGCCACTCCGCTGCTGCTGTGGGCGGAAAAAAATAAAATTCCAATCAATCCATAAATTAAAGAGGCATATGTAATGGCTACTACCAACGATATAGTTCTTATCCATGTTGACGACAAACCGGGCTTCTACGCCCGGGTCGAGGAGATTGTACCGGATGTCAAGCCTGGCTGGTGGCAGGTTAAATTGCTGGTACTGACATTTCCTCTGCAGGTCTTTACCTGGATTCTCGATGAATTTCAGCTGGAAGGCGCTCCCTTCACAATGGGCGGAACTCCGCTGCGCCTGGAGGAGGTTGTTTCGCCGGTCGAGTTGGAGAGGGTTGAAAAGGAGAAGGAAGAAAAGGAGCGCAAGGTAAAGATGCGTCAGGAGGGTGGGGCGCCCAAGGTGATCTCACTGCAGGACCGCAGAAAAAAATAGTTGCCCCTGGTAAACATACAGCAAAACAAAAGCCCTTCCGGAAACTTCCCGGAAGGGCTTTTGTTTTGTTCTATCAGGGTACGGGGTTATTCGCAGCTGAAGTTTGTCTCAATACGGCGGTTCAGCTGCCGCCCTTCTTTTGTCTTGTTGCTGGCGACCGGCTTGGATTCACCGTAGCCTTTGGTTGTGATTCGTTCCGGAGAGATATTAAAAGTGTTTTCGATGAACTTTTTAACACTATCAGCACGACGCTGGGAGAGTTTCAGGTTGAATTTATCTCCACCGACATTATCGGTGTGCCCGGATATCTCGCCTTTTGCCTCTGGGAAATCTTTCAGGAATTCTCCCAGATTATTGAGATCGGCATCAAATTTAGGCTTGATATCCGCTTTGTTTGTATCAAAAAGGACTGAGATTACAGCAGGCTTGTTGCAGAAACGCTTTGCCGCTTCAATCTTCTGAGGAGTTTCCACCACAGGAGCCGGTGGTGGCGGAGGAAGGGTCACGCCGATGTTGGCACTGCTGGTCGTCTCTCCGCCGGCGCCGCTGCAGGTCAAAGTGTAAGTGGTGTCTGCAGAAGGAGCTATGGAGCGTGAGCCCTGCGTTTCTACCTGACCAATTTCGGGCTGGATAGAGCATTTATCGGCATTGAGCGATGTCCAGCTCAGTGTTGCGGCGGCATCATTGGTCTTGATGATCGTTACCGGTGACACCGACAGATTAGCCGCTGGAGCAGCAGGCGCCGGCGGCACTATTTTGGCTGGCTCCGGCTCCGGAATCGGCGCAGGTGGTGGTGTTACCGGCTGAACAGCCGGAGCCGCTCCGCCAAAAGGGATATATGCGCCCACGGTATACTCAAGATTATTGAAGGTTGTAGCGTCGAATTTATAGATGATGTGTCGGACATCGGCACGCAGAGCGAAGTTATCCGCCAGAAAATATTTGATGCCGGCGCCGTAATCGAACGCGCCATGAACTTTTCTGTTGATGTGGCCGCCATGAAAATTCACACCCGAGTAGCCGGCCGCCAGATACGGGACCAGCTTGTTATCCGGCATGAAGTGGTAGAGCATGTCGCCACCGTATCGATACATGTCCACCTTGCCCTTGCCTCTGTAGGATTCCGTGTAAACATAATCAAACAGGGCTTCGACGCCAACCGCATCGGTGAAATTGTATCCGGCCCTGACACCGTACACCAGATTGGTATCCAGATGCTGTTTTCCTCCTTCAAATGTGTAGCCACCGATAACGGGAGAGATTGAAAACTGTTCCCCCCTGTTCGCTCCAAATGCAGCAGTAGCCGAAATGATCAGGGATGCTGCCACAATACCGCCCAGCTGTTTTTTCACGTTCATTCCTCCTTTTGTAGTGATGTACTGCTTATTAATTGTTGTTTAATAGCATTTAGATCCGACATTCTCAAGTGCAAAAAAAGTATTTAATGTTTTTTAGTTTATATATTGCGGAGCCGGCACAATGCAGGGCAGGGTAAAATCTTGCAATTTTCGCCGGTCTGAATTACTCTTTTCAACTGCATCTGAAGTAACAGACGGCAGAACAACTGCCGTAAATCAAGGAGGCTTTTCCATGTTTTTCCCACAGTTTCGCGCACGCAGAATCAGAGGCAGTGAAACGTTTCGCCGGATGGTTAGCGAAACATCCCTTTCAGTTAATGATCTTATTTATCCAATGTTCTCGGCTTTCGGCAGCGGGATTCGAAAAGAGATTTCCTCCATGCCCGGCATCTATCAGCAATCGATCGAGCATATTGTGGCAGAGGCAAAAGAGGTGCGCGACCTGGGTATTCCGGCGGTAATACTGTTCGGCATTCCGGAGAGCAAGGATGCGGTCGGCAGTGATGCCTATTCCGAAACCGGCATAATTCAGGAAACGATCCGTGCCCTGAAAAAGGAAGTTCCGGGTCTGGCGGTTATCACCGACGTCTGCCTGTGCGAATACACCGATCATGGTCACTGCGGGATCATCAAGGACGGCGATGTCGATAATGATGCAACCCTGGAGTTGCTGGCGCGGGAGGCGCTTTCGCACGTAAAGGCAGGCGCCGACATGGTGGCACCATCCGATATGATGGACGGGCGGATTGCGGTTATCAGGGAATTGCTGGACGAGCATGGCTACAACTCGATTCCGATCATGAGCTATGCCGTCAAATATTCTTCGGGCTATTACGGGCCGTTCCGCGAGGCGGCTGAATCGACGCCGCAGTTCGGCGACCGCCGCAGTTACCAGATGGACCCGGCCAACCGCTTGGAAGCGCTACGCGAGGCAGCCGCGGATATTGAAGAGGGCGCCGACATCATCATGGTCAAGCCGGGCCTGCCCTATCTGGATATTTTGAGGGATCTGCGCAACGAGTACAACCTGCCGCTGGCGGTCTACAATGTTTCGGGTGAATACAGCATGGTCAAGGGGGCTGCCCAGAAAGGTTGGATCGATGAGGAGCGGGTTGTGCTGGAAACGATGCTGAGCTTCAAAAGGGCCGGCGCCGATATCATCATTACCTATCATGCCAAGGATGTGGCCCGCTGGCTTGCCAGATAACGGGACGGGTCATTGGGCGTTGAATGCGCAAGGGGCGCAGCAGGATTTAACCTGCTGCGCCCCTGTTTGTTGTGAAGGTACTGAAATGATGAGCTATTCGCCGACTCTTTCGGCCATTTCTTTTTTGTGTTTTCTGATAGTCCCTTCCTCGCTTTTGGGAACCAGGCTTTCCGGATTTTTTTCGGTCAGCTTCGGCAGAGTGGGGAACTGCATACCCGCCTTGGCGCTAACGTCCTTCTGATTCATGACCGCTCCGACAGGCGCGGTTTCAGCCCTTCGCGAAACGCCCGAAAGCGGAGTCTGATTCCGTGCAGCACGATGCTTGCGGGCAAAGGTACGCTTCATGTCGATTTCCGCTGTGGGAAATTCGGTCAGAGTGTCGCGGTTGACCAGAACATGCACCTTGCCCTTTGTCCGCCAGACCGATTTGGCGCTGATCGTGCCACCCTCTTTCAGGTAGACCGTTCGCGCCGCCAGGACGGGCGTCACCAGTGTACAGATTGCCGATAAGACAAGCAGAAAAACTTTCATGATGTCCCTCCCCGATTCAGATCTCGTTGCTTACTACCGTCTTGGGAGGCTGGTCGAGATAGCGCGGCAGGGCGCCGCGTACTTCGACCTCCGGCCCATCTTCCAGTTCATCCAGTTCCCCGTAATCGTCTCCGTACTCTTCTTCACCGGCCGCCCATTCGTACAGCTTCTGCGAATCCTTCAGCACGGGTTTCAGCGGGGTGCCGAACATCCGGTTCTGCATCTCCTCGTCAAACAGCCCGATGCAGCCGTGGGATGCCGGCCGGCCGGGGAGATCACGGGCATGAATCCAGTAGGAGACGTCGTCAGCGCCAAAGTGGAAACGCAGGGCATTGTCCATCGGATACTGCTCTTCTTCGTCGGCGATTTTGTAGAGTGATGAAGTGTGTGTAAGGTGACGGGCATCAATCCTGAACATGCCGGTTGGTGTTTCAACCGTGGCCTTGCCGGTGGCGGCCGGAGCGGAAAATACCAGCTTGCCGCCTTCGTAGGCGCCCAGCCACTGCTCGGTTATGTCCACCAGGATATATTTGCCACGGCGGGCGGCCGGCTCGTAGAATTTCGGCAGCGGAGTGTAGTTGCGGATATCGGCCATATTATCCGGGACCTTGATGGTCATGCCGGGATAAACGTGCCGCCGGTCGACCCGGTTGAATCGGGCGACCCAGATCCAGTCAGCACCGAAGAGCGACTCAAGCGTCTGATGGGGCTGCACGAAGTGTGCGTGCCATTTGATGTTTGCCAGGCTGGGGTACTCGACCCGGGAGAGATCCTCAAGCGCATGGTCTGCAGGGGATGCAGCCGGATCATCGGTTGCGGAGGGCGTGCGCAGCACCGTGAAGCCGACCAGTATCAGGGTAAACAGGCTGACCAGAACAAACTTGTGTGAAAGCCGCATTCGGCTGTAATGCATAATATAATCTTCCTTGCAGATGGTGGCGTAATAAACTAATTGTGTATCATAGCTATTTATCAGCAATTATTCAACCGTTGTCACAGTTTGCACTCGAAAAAGTCTGGCTACCGACCGAAACAGATGGTAATTTACATTTTGACTAAGCTCAGCCCTGCTTCACGGGGCGCCGGAGGGAATAATGTCTGTTTTGGATCAGGATGCGCAGCCGATTACGCTCAATCAGTTCGCCAGCGACAACTATGCCGGGATTTGTCCGGAAGCCATGCAGGCCATGCAGGCTGCCAACAGCGGCTTTGTCTCTTCCTACGGGGACGATCTCTGGACGGAGCGGGCTTGCGAACAGATTCGCCAGCTCTTCGAATGTGACTGTCAGGTGTTCTTCGTCTTCAACGGCACCGCGGCCAACTCGCTGGCGCTGGCGGCGCTCTGCCGCTCTTATCACAGCGTCATCTGCCATGATCTGGCCCATGTCGAAACCGACGAATGCGGCGCGCCGGAGTTCTTCTCCAATGGCACCAAACTGCTGCATGTTCATGGCCCGGCTGGTAAATTTGATCTGGCTGAAGTTGAGCGAATGATTACCCGGCGCAGCGACATCCATTATCCGCGACCCAGGGTGCTGAGCCTGACTCAGGCCACCGAGGTCGGCACGGTCTACACTCCGGCGGAAATATCCGCGGCCAGCGAACTGGCCCATCGCTACGGCCTGCGGGTGCATATGGATGGAGCCCGCTTTGCCAACGCCGTGGCATCGCTGGGGGTGGCGCCGGCCGACATCAGCTGGCGGGCCGGGGTCGACGTACTCTGTCTGGGAGGCGCCAAAAACGGCCTGGCGATCGGAGAGGCGGTCGTTTTCTTTGACCGGGAATTGGCCTATGAGTTTGAGTACCGCTGCAAACAGGCCGGGCAGCTGGCTTCCAAGATGCGCTTTATTTCGGCCCCTTGGATCGGCATGCTGGAAGGGGGTACCTGGCTCAATAACGCCCGGCTTGCCAATGATTGCGCTGCATTGCTGGCACAGGAGCTGGCCGCGATTGACGGCGTCCGGATCATGTATCCGCGTCAGGCCAACTCGGTCTTTGTCGAGATGCCGGAAGCGGTCGCAGACAGACTGCGCGCCGCCGGATGGCGCTTTTACTCATTTATCGGCTCGGGTGGGGCGCGCTTCATGTGCTCCTGGCAAACAACCAGGGAAGACGTGCTGCAGCTGGTTGAAGCGGTTAAAAAGGCCGGCAGCGAAAACAACTGAAACCGGCAGGAGGATGAAATGATCAAGACAGCGACTTTTGAGGCCTTGTTGGAGGATGCGGTTCCCGATGGACAGGGTGGCTATACCTTCCAGCTGGAAGGGAAGAGCTATACAATCCAGGACAAGGATGAAGTGCGCAAGATTGCCGAACAGCATGGCTATATTATCATCTACTAAAAGACTGACAGCGTGCAGATCTGAATACACTTTCCAAATCAATGACCAAAACTTTCAGGGGCACTTTCTATCGGCCCTGGTTCGTTTCTCCTTTCCATACAAAACCCCTTCCGTTAGCCCGCCTGACCATGCTATACACAAGTGATTTTAATCATCCTGATACGCTGTATCCATCGGCGAAGGATGTAAATTATGGCACATTTTACACCGTATGATGGCAGGATAGTCAGCTACATGCACCAGCATGGTGCTGAAAAAGTCGAAGCATTCCGAACGTGATGTTATCTGCGAGGTTACCGTGACTACCATTAATGACAAAATTATCAGCCAGATGACAGAATGTATCGTCAAGGAAGTCAATCCGGTGCGGATTATCCTTTTTGGTTCGTCAGCACGCGGTCAAATTCACGAAGGTTCAGACGTTGATCTGCTGGTTATCGAAGATGCTCCGTTTGGAGAGGGAAGAAGCCGCTTCCGTGAGACAGGTCGTATCAACAGGGCGCTTGCCGGTTTTGGCGTTGCAAAGGATATCCTGGTCTATTCGATTGATGAGGTTGAGCGCTGGCGCAATTCCTTGAATCATGTAATTTCTCATGCTTTGCGAGAGGGGAGAGATCTGTATGTCCGACCTTGACCATGCACGACAGATGCTTGCCATTGCCCGTCGTGATTTGAAGGCACTTGGCGGGATGTTGGACGCGGATATTTTTGCGTATGAAATTTTCGGCTTTCATGCCCAGCAGACAGCCGAAAAGGCGCTGAAAGCCTGGATTGCCGCCTTGGGCGGGAGTTACGGGTTTATTCACGATCTTGGTTTGTTGCTGGATTCTTTGAAAGGCCTCGGAGCAGATTGCACCAATTTTTCCGATCTTCCTGATTTGACCATTTTTGCCGTTCATTTCAGATATGACGATGCAGGAGACGATTGCGGTTTTCCGGAACGAGATGAAGTGCTTGAAAAGGTTGCCGGGCTTGTGTCTCATGTTGAGCAGGTCTTGAGGTGAAAAAGCAGGGAGAGATTTCCTGTTTTGACATCGCCTGCACCCTGTTTGCCGATGAGGAGAATATCCCGTGTCTGCACTTTTTGTTGAATGACAAGAAGGAGTTTATGCACGACAATCAGCTCCCCAGAAGATGCCCAGTTGGTGAACAGTAAGGGCATTCAGTTCGTGGCATCGATTCTCAAGGACAAGTTGCCGGAAGAGTTGAATCGGGAAGAGCTTTTTGTGGTGAAGTTGTCGCAGGGGGATGCGTTGTTCAGGATTGGGGATTGAATGTGGGGCCATCAGAAAGCAGCCTGTTTGATACAATAGAAAAACAGATAACAGTGTACCGCCAGACGCTCCGTAAGCCACTTTCGTATAAATGCAGCTTTTAGCAACCAGACTATTTATGTTATACATAATTCATTTTCCCTGGTAACGCGCTAGATGGTTGTGTCCCCATAGTGGAGATCTCGCCGACAATGAAATACGCCTACGAAGACCTCAGCCCGGAACAGTTTGAAAAACTTGTAGTTTTGCTCTGCAAACGCCTGTTGGGGATATCGGTGCAAGGTTTCGCTAAGGGGCCGGATGCTGGCAAGGACGCCAAATTCGTCGGTACGGCAGAACTTTTCCCCAGCAAGTCTGCCCCATGGAGCGGGACAACCATTATCCAGGCCAAGCATACCAATGGTTACAACAAGCACTTCTCCGAATCGGATTTTTTCAGCACTACTGGCAGCAGCAATACAATCGCCAAGGAAATTCCACGGATCAAGAGTCTGCGCGAAAAAAAAGAACTTGACCACTACATGCTCTTTGCCAATCGCCGACTGTCCGGAAATGCGGAGAGTGAAATCAAGACCTACATTTCGGAGCAGTGCAATATCCCTCAATCATTTCTTTATCTCTGCGATGTCGAACAGCTTGAGAACTGGTTGAAGGAGTTTCCTTGCATCCCTGAAATGGCCGGGATAGACCCGGTTGATTCGCCGCTGATCGTCAGTCCCGATGAACTGGCCGAGGTTGTGCATGCCCTGGCGAAAGAGATGGAGACTGTTCAAGCCGCTTTCGACACACCTCCGACGCCACGAGTGCCTTACGATACAAAAAACAATCTGAACAATATGAGCGAGGATTATGCAAAGGAGCAGCGCAAACGTTTTCTGAAGGAGACCGCCCAGATTCAGCGATTTCTCGCCGCTCCAGAAAACATGGAGCTTATGCGGCGTTATGAATCGGTAGTGGACGAGTTCCAACTGAAGATTACTGCCAAGCGCAAGGACTACCAGACTTTTGACGACGTGATGAACTATCTGGCCGACCTCCTCTTAAACCGTGACCCGATCCTGCGGCAAAACCGGCGATTGACCAGGGCCATGCTCTTCTACATGTACTGGAACTGCGATATCGGAAAGAACGAAGATGCTGAAACCGTCTAAACATTCCCATCCCGACCGTACGCTGGTTTACACTGCGTATCTACTGCTCAAGCGCCTTAAACAGCAGCGGGTGGATGAGTACGGCTCCCTGTACAAATTCGCCAAGAAATATGTTAATGGTGGCGATGTCCTCTTCTTGCCGGCGTTGAGTTTTCTCTACCTTACGGGGCTGGTCGAATACCGTTCAAAGATCGATTCCATCGAGTATGTAGGCCCGAATGAAGCTCTCTAGGATCTATACCAACAAACCGGATATTTTCGAACCGGTGGACTTTGTATCCGGCCTGAACGTGGTGCTGGCCGAAATACGTCTGCCCGAAAACAAGAAGAAGGATACCCACAGTTTAGGCAAGTCCACCCTTGCTCGACTGATCGATTTTTGTCTGCTCTCCTCCCGCAATAAGCATTTCTTCCTTTTCAAGCATATCGACCTGTTCAAAGAATTCACCTTCTTCATTGAGCTGGAGCTGCTGGATGGCAGCTACGCTACCGTACGGCGCAGTGTCGAAGAGGCAACCAAGATAAGCTTCAAAAAACATGCAACCAGCGGGCAGGACTTTACCGAATTGCGTGATTCCGATTGGGACCATCTGGACATGCCTTTCGAGCGGGCGAAGATCCTGCTTGACGGCCTGCTCGATCTGCAAGCCGTCAAGCCTTGGCACTACCGTTCCGGCTTGGGGTACCTGTTACGATCGCAGGACGACTTTGGCGATGTCTTCCATCTGAGGAAATTTTCCGGAAATCACGCCGAATGGAAACCCTACCTTGCCCATCTGCTCGGGTTCGACGCGCAGCTCGTTGCCGAACATTACAGAAAAGAGTGTGAACTGGAGGCAAAGAAGAATGACTCCCAGGTCATAAAGAATGAGCTGGCCGGAGCGCTTGAGGACATCAGCAAGGTGGAAGGGATGCTTCTGCTGAAGCAAACCGATGCGGACAAGAAGCAAAGACTCCTCGATTCCTTTGATTTCCGCACCCAGGACAAAGACAAGACCAGGCAATTGGTCGATGAGATCGACGAACGGATTGCCAGACTCAATTCCGAACGCTATTCGCTAACCCAGAACAAGAAAAAGATCCTCGCTTCTCTAGAAGAGGATCAGATCATGTTCGATCCCGACGAGGCGGAGCGGCTCTTCCGGGAGGCGGGTGTTCTTTTCCAGGGCCAGATCAAGCGGGATTTTCAGCAGTTGATCGCCTTCAACCGGGCCATCACCGACGAGCGCAGGACTTACCTCATAGAGGAGCGCACCGAGATCGAGAGCGAACTCAAGCTGATCAACACCGAGCTGAACGAATTGGGCAAGCGCCGCGCCGCAGGACTTTCTTTTCTCAGCGGTACCGACGTGTTCAACAAGTACAAGCAGGTGTCCAACGAGATGGTTACCCTGAAGGCCGATATTAAGTCAATGGAGAGACAACGCGAATTTCTGTTACGTCTACAAGAGTTGAAAAAGGAAATCCGGGTACTGGCGGATGAGCGCGACCAACTGCAAACTCAGATCGAACAGGACGTGGAGAAGAAGAATTCCGATTCAAAGAGCCTGTTCTCCTCCATTCGGCTCCATTTCAGCGAGATCATCGAAGAGGTCATCGACCGCAAGGCCCTGCTCAGCGTCGCCCCAAACAAGGATGGACATCTTGTGTTCGAGGCCGATATTCTGGATGAGTCGGGCAACGCCACCAGTCAGGGGCTAGGGCATACCTACAAGAAGCTCCTTTGCATCGCCTTTGACATGGCACTGGTGCGCGCCCATCTGGATGTGCATTTTCCTCGTTTCATCTTCCACGATGGTGTGTTCGAGTCACTGGATGATCGCAAGAAAGAGAACCTGCTCGGAGTTATTCGCAGGTATGCAGACATGGGGATGCAGCATGTCATAACCCTGATCGATTCCGACCTTCCCGCGCATGCGATGGCGGAGTTGCAGGTATTTGATGAGGCAGAGATTGTGGTGCGGTTGCATGATGAGAATGAGCGGGGTAAGTTGTTCAAGATGAAGGGGTGGTAGGGGAGTAAAAAGCGTTTATTGCTTCGCAATTGTGAGGCTTTGAGGGACGTTCTTATTTGTTTTTTTATTGAGTTGAATTCTGAGGAACAATTAAATCCAATGGCGGCTGATTAGCCGCCATTGCTGCTTCACAGACTCAGCAATGCCTTCAAATACTTTAGCAGAAGTAACAGATGATACGAGTCTGCCGGGCTTGGCTCAAATCCCCACCCTTCGTACTACGAGAGCGAACTGCATCATCCCCGGCATGCACCAGAAGTGTCCTGATTCCCTCAGTATCCGCCGCCTGCAAGGTTCGCAACAGAAGATGATATAAGCGGTCAACATGTTTGACAGGAAATGTTTGATGATGTAGTTCTCAGTACCATTCTACAACATTGCGACTTGGCAGAGAAATTTTGTGTAACTCTCAACGGTGAATGAAAAATCAGGCGAAATATGAACCTACCTCCGGAGGATATAGCACAACAGCAACAGCCTGAACCGCTCCTCAAAGTGGTACGAACGCCACTGATTGGCTTCCCTGATGTCATCATCCATGCCACGGAAACGGCGGTCAAAAAGCATTCCCGCTACAAGGAAGCAAAATCAGGTGACAGCGAGGCGGCTATTGAACTTGTCCTGGCAACGATTAGTGATGAGCAGGTAGAAAACCTGCGAATACTGCTGGATGGCAGAAAACCCTTGCTGGCCAGTGCTCACGCATATGAGGCGGAGGGTGTGAACGCCATACCGGAAGCCTTTGCCGATGAGTTGGCGCAACGCCTTGACTTGGTTGTGGATAGCGGTATCGTGCAAACCAATGTTGTAGCACATACAGGCGCTAACGGTTTTGGCAGGCTTGCTCGGCAACCGTTTTTTGAGGGCGCTGTTACGCATGGACAGGATTACGTGCTGGTTGACGATTTTGTCGGTATGGGTGGCACTCTTGCCAATTTACGCGGGTATATCGAAGCGCAAGGCGGCAAGGTCATCGGCGCGGTAACGTTGACGGGGAAACCGTATTCGGCTAAACTGGCTTTGGATGAAGCGCAATTGCAAGAATTGAGGAAAATTCATGGAACCGAACTCGAAACATGGTGGCAAGAAAACTATGGTCACTCCTTCGACTGCCTTACTCAATCAGAAGCTCGGTATCTCGCCCGCTCCCCGGATGTTGACACCATCCGAGATAGAATTGCTGAGGCAAAGCAAACGGGAGATGGCGGAAGCGTATAAGACGAGAAAAACGGCGGGTTCTCGGTGAACTG
>JACMKN010000145.1 GCA_014380135.1 Deltaproteobacteria bacterium | reverse complement strand
CATCAGTTTTACAAGGTTACATGCTTGAGAACGTGACTTCAACCGGCGATCCCACTTTAGGATGCTCACCTGCTACGATGTAGCACACTTCATTCAGCTTGTAGGTGCCCTTCATGCCTTTGAATCCTGCAAACGGACCGGTCCCATCAGCAACGACAAAGTCACCCACGGAGTAAAGCGTCTTCGTAAGCTTCATCAAGTCCACGTTTTTTGTGGCTGTGCCATTAAATTTCAGCAATAGCACGTTGTCGCCCACGACGAACTCCAGCATCCCATTATGTTCGAACATCAGGGGCATTGTTCCCGGCTGTAGCGTCAGGTTGTTGCTCAGCGCCACGTAACCCGAGTAGGGTAATCCGTTGACGCTGAATCCGATGTTATTCCCGCTCAGATCCCGGCCCCTCACGACGATGGTCTGGGGTACGCCGTCCTTCACTACAAGGGTAAGGTCGCCAAGCTTGGAAATGGTCAGGGTCGTCATGGGTATATCGATGGAAGCTGCGGCGGCCTGACTTACTAACACCGGCAACAGCACCAGCGACAGCGTGGCTAACATCATTGGCAATTTTTTCATATAAGCTAACATTTTCATACCTCCTCTCACATCACGCAGTTGAAAAGCGCTACGTGTCTGTCGGGCACTTTTTTATGCCCTCTCTTTCTTCATATAATATCACGAGTGGGGCAATTCAGGCAACGTGAGGGTACAGTGTGTCTGAGGTCGAACCAGGTTAACTCATAAAATATGTAGAATGCCGGGGAACCTCAAAAAACGCTAAACCATCGCCCATTTTTGTAAACAGACCTTTTCCATGGTACAAATATAACGTAACTCAGTTGAGTTTCAGTTCAGTTCAACAATCACGATGAAAAGATCTTTGCCACGGCATTTGCGATGTTAAATGAGAAATATGCTGAAAAATCATGACCGAGGAGGAAAAGACCATGGCTCCTGTTTCTGAAAACCCTGTACCCTCCGGCTTTGACCGGCTCCCGGTCCTGGACCTTCGTGCTCCGGACTTTATCAACGAATCGAACCGAATGCTGAAAGAGCTGCGCGCCCAGGGGCCGCTCTGCCGGGTCGAGCCGGTCGGTTATCTCGGCATGCTGCGCTGGTCCGATTGCGATGCGGTTCTGCGGGACTTCAGGTCCTTCTCGGCCGCCTTCCCGCTGGGGAGGCCGATTCCGGGCGCCGAGGCAGAGACGACACTCACCACTCTGATCCGGGAAGATCCGCCCAAGCATACCCGCGTGCGCTCCCTGGTGCAGCAGGCCTTCACCCCGGAGCGGGTAAAGTCCATGGAGCCGCACATCCTGGGGGTCGCCCGCCGGATGATCGACCAGATCATGGCCCGCGGCGACCGGTGCGATTTCGTCAGGGATTTCACCCTGCCGTTTCCCTCCACGGTGCTGTCGGAGCTGCTGGGCATCGATCCCTCCATGGTCGAGACCTTCAAGCGCTGGGCCGAATCGACCCTGGGGCAGAACACCGCCCACGAAATCATCGACGAGGCAGCGCGACAGCAGCGTTTCGCGGAAATCGCCCGGGATGCAAAGGAGTTCGAGGCCTATATCAAAGTGCAGATCGAGGAGCGGCGCCGGTCGCCGGGGCAGGACATGATCACCCACCTGGTCCAGGCGGCCGAGAGCGGCGAGAAGTTGACCATGGAAGAGGTGCTGAAGCTGACGCGGCTCTTCATCGTAGCCGGCAACCACACGACAACACAGGCCATGGGGATGACCATGCAGCTGCTGATCAGCCATCCCGAGCAGATGAGGATCCTGGCCAACGACCTGTCACTGACCGCCAACGCCTTCGAGGAGAGCCTGCGCCACCTCTGTCCGTTCACCATGGTGCCGCGCAAGGCGGTTCAGGAGGTGGAGATCGCCGGTGTCACGATCCCCAAGGGGTGCTGGGTGGCGCCAATCCTGGCATCCGCCAATCACGATGAGGCTGTGTTCGAGAATCCCGAGGTTTTCGATATCCGCCGCAAGATTCCGCGCATGATGGCCTTCAGTGCCGGCAACCACCAATGCATCGGCCAGTCACTGGCGCGGATGGAGGCCCAGCTGGCCTTCGAGGAGTGGTTCTCACGGGTCTCGTCCTTCAGCTCGGTTGGTGAGCCTGTTCCCCATCCCGCCCTGAGCAATCGCGGTTTCGACAGCCTGCCGGTCAGCTTCGAACGCCGGGCGACAAATGTCGTTACGACGGTGCGACCGATTGAGAGCGCCGTCAGCCAGGTGGCGACCGCCGAGAAACTGGCCGCCATGACCGACCAGCAGCTGGGGCTGGACAAGCGTCCGAACATGACGGTCAAGGTCCAGTGGGTCAGGGAGGCCAGTTCCACGGTCAAGCTGTTCAAAATGATCCATCCCACCGGGGGACTGCTGCCGCGCTTCACGCCCGGCAGCCACATCATCATCCACATGCGCGACGGCGACAAGGTCTACCGCAACAGCTATTCGCTGCTCAATGCCGGTGTGGGTGAACGCCTGACGTACTTCATCGCGGTGCAACTGGCCGCCAATTCGAAAGGGGGCTCCAAATACCTGCATGAGCGGGTCGAACGGGGCAGCGAGCTGACCATCTCCGTGCCGGCCAACTATTTCCCCCCGGCCGAACATGCCGCAAAACACCTGCTGATCGCGGGCGGAATCGGCATCACACCGCTGATCGCCCACCGCTTTTACCTCAAGCAGCACGAAGAGGCGCTTGAACTTCATTACGCCTTCCGTAGCGGCGAGACGGCGGCCTTCAATGACGAACTGGGATTCGAGAACGATCCCACCACCCACCTCTATGACGAGAGCCTGGGGCAGCGGCTCGACATCCCGGCCCTCATCCGTCGCCAGCCAATGGGGACGCACCTCTACACCTGCGGTCCCGAAGGATTTATGGATGCGGCCATCGAGGCGGCCGAGGCGTTGGGTTGGCCGGAAGAGACGATCCATGTGGAGCGTTTCGGCGCCGGTCCCAGGAAGGGTGATTTGCCCTTCGAGGTGCTCTGCAAATGCTCGGGCAAGACGTTCGAGGTCGGGGCCGACGAAATGCTGATCGACGGCCTGGAACGGGCCGGCTACGAAATCCCCTTTGCCTGCCGCGCCGGAAGCTGCGGTTCCTGCGAGACAAGGGTCCTGGACGGCGAGATCATCCATCGCGATTCGGTCCTGACCACCGCCGAAAGGGAGGAGGGGCAGAAGATAATGGTCTGCGTCTCACGCGGCAAGGGGAGTCTGACCCTGGAAATCTGAGGTCAAAGGGGCCATGAACAAAGGGGTGCGATAATTAAGATAAATAAATCCGGTAGTGTCAGGCATGTAAGCTTGCAAACTGCCGGGAAAGTTTCTCGGGATTGCATGTTTGCAAGCCTGACACTGCTTTCCTGAATCATGAAAGCCATGGCGGACAGCAAATCCCTGGTGGCCGGCATGCACCTGCCCTTTCCCGGCCTCGGCCATGTGCGCGAAGATGGCAAGGGCAGGTACAACTGGGTACCGATCGAGTTTGGTCCGTTGCCAACGCCGCCCAATGCCGCAAAGGGTCCAGGTGCGAAATAAATTCTCCGGGCTCTGGCGTTGAGACCAAGGTGCAATCAAAATGAGTACTAGGCGGCAAGGAGAGTGGCGACCGAGGCGTACAATAAGTACGTTGAGGAGCCACCGACGAAGCCAACAACGTAATCGTTTGATTGCGACTTGGTATGAGACATGAGGGAGCGGGGCTTATATGACCGGGACAAGCACAAGAAAACGATGCAGGGTTAATCTTGCAAGATGATAATGTGATCCGTCGCATATGACAAACACGTTAAATATGACGGATAATAACTACGGTTTTCCCTTCTTCCAGCAAATCTAATTTCCATTTTACCTTGTTCAATCATATCCTTGCACTCTCCGCCTTTTCTGGTATGTTAGTTGCTTGGGACCATTTCGGAATATGCGACGCTGGACCGGTCGCAGCGCAACTGCAGCTGCTTTAAATGGGCGGTTTTTACTGAATGAGGTACGCTGACCCCGGATTGCCGGTTCAGTTTTACAGAACCAGGAGTGACGGGTCGGTCAAAACAGGTCGCCTATCCCCCAGGAACGCCCCCATACAGAAAATTTAGTCACGGATTCAGACCAGGATTTGTCCTCGACATTACTTGTCATGGATGACGCCGAAGCCTTACCTCTTTCTCCTCCTACTATCAGGCCTCATAGTTCAGCATATGCTTTGAGTGGGCATCACACCTGCCCACCCAATAATCAAGGGAAAATTCATGCGCAACAAAACTGAAGTACCTGTAGAAAAGCCGGGAATTAAAACTATTACTATCAGAAATTTGACCAACTTTCTGCTCGTTGCTTCTATCGTTTTCCTCATTTTAGTCGGATTCGGCTTCAGGGTTATTTCTTATAAAATCATCGAGAGCAAAGCCCTGGCTATTTCGGAAGTCATCATCGCCGGCCTGACTTCGCACATGAAAGCGGAAGTCATGGAAAAGCGGGATTATTTCCTTGAGGAAATCAAATCCCTCTACGGGGTCGAGTCGGTTTCACTCCTGATCACCCCCGAGTTGTCGAG
This sequence comes from Deltaproteobacteria bacterium, assembly GCA_014380135.1. Lineage (GTDB taxonomy): Bacteria > Desulfobacterota > Desulfuromonadia > Geobacterales > Pseudopelobacteraceae > JACRCG01. Next base: position 3,476 of record JACMKN010000145.1, on the reverse strand, counting down.
CCTGTTCAAACTGCGTTCCCAATTCGAAAAACACCCTGATCCTAAGGCAATGCATGTTTTTGAATCTGGTAAAGCCTATTTCAAGATTGACCAGTTCAGCTTCAAACCGAACATTCGTGCCATCATTCCCTACCCTGCCACGAAGAAAGGGAAACTCAATTGCCTGACCTGCCACGATGTTAAAGAGGGCACCGTTCTGGGAGCGGTTGAAGTCATTCTCGACCTCTCCTCCTACCGCAACATAGCTGTCGCGGTCATGTCTGCCATCTTCATCCTCTCTGCCATTTTTATTATTCTGCTGTGTCGCAACGTGTTCAAAACCGTGCAATACCACATCAAGGAACCTCTGGAAAACCTGATTGACCAGGCAAAAAACGCCTACTTCAAACAGGAACCAATTAAGCATGATGAATTTGATACCGCGGAATTCGAAGCCCTGGCCCGCAAGTTCAATATGTTCAATGCCGAAGTGCTTTCCAACCAGGAAATGGTCAGGAAAAAAAATCTGGAGTTCAATGCCGAAGTACTTTCCAACCAGGAAATGGTCAGAAAGAAGAATCAAGAACTAAAGTCCCTTAACGACGAAATCAGCGACACACTCAGGGAGACCGTGTTCACCATGGGGGTGGTCGAAGAGCAGCGATCCCTGGAAACCGCCGACCACACCAAGCGGGTTACTGAGTATTGCAATATCCTGGCGACCAAACTGGGTCTGTCAAAACATGATATCGAGATGATAACGTCTGCCGCCCCGCTTCACGATATCGGCAAACTTGGGATCCCCGACTCCATCTTATTTAAACCGGGAAAACTGACAGACGAGGAGTTCAGCGTCATACAGAACCACCCCGGCATCGGTTACGCCATGCTCGTCCATTCCCAACGCGACATCCTTAAGGCGGCGGCGATCATTACCTATCAACACCACGAAAAGTGGGATGGTTCCGGGTACCCCCAAGGGCTCTCAGGTGAGGATATCCACATTTACGGGAGAATATTGGCTCTGGCCGATGTTTTCGATGCCCTGACCTCCGACCGGGTTTATCGCAAAGCGATGCCCGACGAAGAGGTGCTGGATCTGATCCGACGTGAAAAAGACAAACATTTCGACCCCATGATTGTCGATATCTTTTTTCAGGAGCTTGATAAAATTATGGCCATCAAGAAAAACTACCACAACGGTAATACACCCATTTGCCAACTTTCCGACAGGCTGTGAGGGTTCAGACCCGAGTTGCCAAACCAAGGATTTAATGTAGACTTTCGTAAAGTGGAATGAGTTCAGATTCCTGACGAGACGAGGAAAACATTAGGAATCGGGATGAATGTATAAATGCTAAAACCTGTCAAGCACCGCGACAAGGTCACATAACGGAAGGAATATCAGATATGGCCCTCTGGAAGAATCCGACAACACTGCAACAGCTTAAGGAGAGATCGAAAAATACCTTGATGGAACAGCTGGGCATCGATTACCTGGAGATCGGCGACGATTACCTGAAGGCAAGGATGCCTGTGGATGCGAGGACGAGACAGACGGCCGGGATTCTGCATGGCGGGGCTTCGGCCGCTCTGGCCGAAACACTGGGAAGCATTGCTGCGAGTATGTGCATAGACAGCGAGAGGAAGCGCATCGTCGGGCTCGAAATAAACGCGAATCACATCCGCCCGGTAACCGATGGGTGGGTCGTCGGAATAACAACACCGATCCATGTGGGTAATACGACCCAGATCTGGGAAATCAGGATTTACAACGAACAGGAGAAGCTGGTCTGTATTTCACGTCTCACAGTAGCCAACATTGACAAATAGGTATTGCCGGTCATTGCCCCATCGATAATTCCAATTTCAGAACAGAGATGCAATCAAGGCGGTAAGGATTGAGGCGACGAAGACATACAGACAGTATGTTGAGGAGCCGAAGACTAGCCAACGAAGAGGTAAATTAAATGACAACCGCAAGCAAGTCCTGTAAAGAGCTCCAGGCTGAAATAGACCACCTCCGTTTGCGACTGGAAGAGGCGAAAGAGACCTCGACCGATTTTAGCGAGCGCAGGCAGGCCGAGGAAGCCCTGCGGGCAGCTCATGAAAGGATCAACACCATCCTGGATCAGATGAGCGACGGGTTCGCCTCCTGCGACCGTGAATGGCGCTACACCTATATCAACGCTGCGGCTGCAAAAGCTTATCAAATGCCCCCTGAGCAACTGCTGGGCAAAAACATCTGGGAGATGTGGCCGGCGGCCTACGACCTGCCCCTGGGTATCAACTTCCGCCGCTCGATGCAGGAAAACATTCCGGTCCAGTTTGAGACCTATTATCCCGCCCCGCTGGATCGCTGGTTTGAATGCCGTTGCCATCCGACAACGGTGGGACTGGCGGTATTTTTCAGTGACATCACCGAGCGCAAACTGGCCGACGAAAAGCTTCAGAAGGCTCACGACGAACTGGAGCAGCGTGTGGCCGAGCGAACAGAGGAGTTGGCAATGTCCGTCAAGCTTCTCCAGGATCAGATTGTGGAACGGGAACGGGCGGAAAAATCCCTGTGTGAAGAGACCGCCCAGCGACTGCGGGCCATGGAAAACCTTTGCGAAAAGGAGCAGATGCTCATTCAGCAGAGCCGCCAGGCAGCCATGGGAGAGATGATCGGCAATATTGCCCACCAGTGGCGCCAGCCCTTAAATACGCTTGGGCTCAAGATTCAGACACTGCAGCTGTTTTATGGTCACGACGAATTCACCAAGGAGTTTTTGGAAACAAGTGTCAGCAGTTCGATGGAACTCATCCAGCACATGTCGAAAACCATTGACGATTTCAGAAATTACTTCAGGCCGGATAAGAAAAAAATCGATTTCAATGTGCACGAGGCGATTGATAATTCTTTGTCGCTTCTGGAAGGAAGTTTACAAAACCCGCCGATCAGCATCGAAATCGTCGCCAAGGACAGACCTGTCGTCCATGGATATCAGAACGAATTCGCACAGGCGCTTCTCAACATTCTGCTCAATGCCAGGGACGCCTTCATTGAAAGGGAAATCGACGAGCCCAAGGTGACGATAACGATAAGTAACGAAGACGGCTGTTCTGTCATAACCGTTGCCGATAACGCCGGAGGTATACCCGAGGAGATCATGGGCAAAATTTTCGAACCCTACTTTACCACCAAGGGTCCCCAACAGGGAACGGGGGTCGGCTTGTTCATGTCGAAAACCATCATAGAAAAAAACATGGGTGGAAGGCTTGACGCGCGCAACATTGCCAATGGCGCAGAATTCAGAGTAAAGGTATGCAATGGAATCCGGATCTGATCCGATACCTCGATCCGGATGCTGATTGTGAAAGATGACTAGTAGTTCGTTTCATAAATAACATTACATATCAAGCCAGTTCCAGATCGAATTTCTTCCAACGAAATGGAACGGGTGCCTCATTAATTTCAGCTATTCCTTTGAGTATCCGTTCTTTCAGTTCTTCTT
>JACMKN010000144.1 GCA_014380135.1 Deltaproteobacteria bacterium | reverse complement strand
CTCCAAAAGAACCCCCTTTTTCAAGACCGGTAAAGACCTGAAGGAACGCGTGAACTGTTGATGGCTTGAGTCCCTCAGCATTAATGCCCGAATGGTGGAATTGGTAGACACAAGGGACTTAAAATCCCTCGGCTGAAAAGCTGTGCCGGTTCGACTCCGGCTTCGGGCACCAGTAACTATCTAATGTCATAAAAAACTAAATGGGATCATGCAACTAGCATGGTCCTGTTTTAGTTTGTAATAAATATGACGCAGATATTGACGCAAGTATAGTAGTGCGACAGCTTTCCGAGAGTTGGATCAGATGGACATTCTTTTCGCGCAGTTGTAACAACAACATGCTAACACCCCCGGAAACAATCAGAATGCTACAGAGGAAGCACTACCGCAAGGCCAAGCAGGAACCGGGCCTGCCCGCTTCCACGTCTTGTACGACAAGGGGGTACGACATCCTCAGTCACGCCTACCGCCTTGTCCGTGCCAACAAAGGGAGCGCCGGCATTGACGGCGTCACCTTCGAGGCTATCGAGGCTATCGAGGAGCACTAAGGGGTAACCGCATTTATCGCTGAGATGGAATAAGCACTGAGAAACAAGAAGTATAAACCTGACCGGTCAAACGGGTCATGTGTTAGTTATGACAAAGCCTCATGTCTTTACTGTACAAAAAAGTGTACAGTAAAGACATGAGGCTGATAAAATTTCTAGCAAAATAAGCTAGTTGCGGTAGTGGCTGGGGCGCCAGGGATCGAACCTGGGAATGCTGGAATCAAAATCCAGTGCCTTACCGCTTGGCGACGCCCCAATAAAGTATCATGAACCTGTGTCAGAGTGTTTCTGCTACCGCTGCAAACCATTCAGTACCGGCTGATATATCGCGGCACGCGATTTCCGCTTGATCTCTGCTGTGAAAAACACCGAAAACCGTTGGGCCACTTCCGGACATCATCGCGCCGGCCGCGCCCAAATGCATGATGCGTCTTTTAATTTCCGCTATAACCGGAAAAGCCGGTATCGTAACGGATTCAAGATCGTTGGAAAGCATGGAACAAATATCTTCTACAGTTCCGAAAAACTCCGGAAATATAGACAGAACCCTTTCGTTTGTCAACTGTAAAGTTCGGTAGACCCATGCCGTTGATACATGCAGGCCGGGATTAACCAGCAATATCCAAGCTTTCGGCATTTCCGGCATTGGGAGAAGCTCTTCGCCGATTCCTTCTGCCAGAGCGGTTTTCTTGAAGATGAAGAAAGGCACATCCGCGCCCAGCGTCACGCCGATCTCCATCAAGCGCTGATCGGAAAGTCCCAATTCCAGAAGTTGATTCATTCCCATCAGTACGGTCGCCGCATCGCTGCTTCCGCCACCCAGTCCGGCCGCTACCGGGATGTTTTTGGTTATCTCGATTGCGGCGCCCCGACCGGTTCCCGAAAGATCGAGCAGAATCCGGGCAGCTTTCCAGGCAATGTTTCCGGGGCCGTCGGGTACTCCCTTTTGGCCGCACGTCACCGTAATCCCGGATGATTCTGTCACTGCTATCGTTATATCATCGCACAGGTTGACGCGCTGCATGATCATGCGCAGTTCATGGTAACCGTCCGGTCGACGCCGAATGACATCCAGCAGATAGTTGACCTTGGCAGGGGCTTTGAGTTTCAGAGATGGCACGTTCGCTCCGCTATAGAAATATTGTGTGATGGTTATAAGAAAAATCACCGGTTTTGTCGAGCATGAAGTTTATTGTTGAATTGAAATCAATTTGACAGATTTACCGGTAGCATGCTACGAGTAACGTCCGCTCATTTAGTGAAATCAAAGGAGTATCGTTATGTTCAAGAACATCCGTGAAGACATTAATTCTGTTTTTGAGCGCGATCCGGCCGCACGTAATGTCATGGAGATTATCTTTTGTTACCCCGGTCTGCATGCGCTCTGGATTTACCGCATAGCCCACTGGTTCTGGGTAAACCAGTTTTATTTCCTGGGCCGATTCATATCCCATATTGGCCGTTTTCTGACCGGTGTCGAGATTCATCCCGGAGCAAAAATCGGTCACAAATTTTTTATTGACCACGGCATGGGGGTCGTAATCGGAGAGACGGCCGAAATCGGCAACAATGTAACTCTTTACCATGGCGTTACCTTGGGTGGCGTTACCTGGGACAAGGTCAAGCGCCATCCGACTTTGGAAGATAATGTCGTGATTGGTTCCGGATCCAAGGTGCTGGGGCCCTTCACAGTTGGCAAAGGCGCCAAGATCGGCTCCAACTCGGTAGTTGTCAAGGAAGTACCCGAGAATGCCACCGTGGTGGGTATCCCGGGCAGGGTCGTCATGTCGCAGGAGAAGCAGGCTGAATCCCGGCCGGACCTGGAACATGGCAAGCTGCCGGATCCGGAAGCCAAAGCTATTTCGTGTCTTTTTGATCAGATCAAGGAGCTGGAAAAAAAATATGCCACCTTGGCAGAGGCGCATGAAACACTTAAAAATCGGATCGATTCGGGCCGGCACTAGAACATTGACGCCTCACCGCAAATCTGGCATATTCTGGCCATGATCAAACGTCAGACTACAATTAACCGCATTTTCAAGGTTTCCGGCATCGGCCTGCACAGCGGCCGTGAGGTTACCCTGGAGTTCCTGCCCCGCCGCGAATTCGGCATCGCCTTTGTGCACAACGGGATCATAGTCCCGGCCCGTTATGACATGGTTGCCGATACACGTCTTTCTACGTTGATAGCCAGAGAGGGGACCACTATTTCCACCATCGAGCACTTGATGGCGGCTTTTTATTTTTCCGGGATTACCAATTGTCTGGTCTATATCGATGGGCCGGAGGTGCCGATACTGGATGGTTCTGCCTGGGAATTCTACCAGGGGATGTGGAAAGCGGGGGTCTACGAGTTTCCGGAGGCCGGAGTGTACTTGAAGGTTCAGCGTCCTGTAGAAGTGAGTCACAAGGATGCTTTTGTCAGAATCAAGCCGCTCAACACTCTCGACATAACGATGTCGATTGAGTTCCGTACACCGGTGGGCAGACAGAAAAAACGGGTTACCGATGTGGAAAATGCTTTCTCCATAATAAACTCGCGTACTTTCACTATGGTGGAAGAGATCGAGGCGATCAAAAAAGCCGGTCTGGCCAAGGGTGGCTCACTGGATAACGCCGTAGTGATCGGCGAAGACGAAGTGATCAATCCTCAGGGATTGCGCTACAAGAAAGAGCTGGTCAACCACAAGATTCTTGACTTGATCGGGGACCTCTACACCAGCGGTTATCGTATCCTCGGCAAGGTGGAGGCCAGCAAGACCGGCCACAACCTCAACAACCTCTTCCTGAAGGAGCTCTTCTCAGACCCCCGGAATTACGGCATCTACTGACCGAGTATTACCTCGCCGGTATCGGTAAACAATTTCACCGGCAGCTCAAACACCCTCCTGAAAATATTAAGGACTCCTTTACCCATCGACTTGACCGGTATGGCATTGACCTGCGGATCTGACCACTTGCCTTTGGCTTCAAAATAGGCGGTCAGGAAAGACTTGTCTTTGCCGGTCAGCAGCCAGCCGAAGATCGGGATACGGTTAACGACCTTGTCCACCGTCTGCAAAGGCTGCACACCGAGGGTAAAGTTCATTTCCTCCCTGACAATATCGGTACTGCCGATGATCGAGATGTTGATTGCATCGCTGCTGATGAACAGATCCTGGCTGGAAACGTTGCCATCCTTTACGGCAATGCTGCCGGTGATATTATTGTAGGGCATGCCGCCCGAAACCATGTCAGGCAGCTGGAATTTGAGCAATTGAGATACATTCAGAATCGAAAAGACCTTCGAGAGTGTACCGAACTTACGGAGTTTACCATCGTTCATTTGCAGGCGTATATTTCCCAAGGCACTTCTTTTTATATCCGCGAGATTGTTCCCCATGACCGTCAAGTCGCCATGCAGTGTCAGATCGCCAGTGACATCCTTGGAAACGTCAAGAGATGTGAGCAGCTTGTCGGCGTTTACTTTATTGAGATCAATTGTCAGATCATAGCGGTTGCCCTGTGATCCCATCCGGGCAACCCTGCCCTTGGCAGAAACCTTTCCTCCGAAAACTCTGGCGGTGATGTCACTAATATAGACGGTTCCACTTTCCTTTTGAGCAGTTACATTCAGTTTGCTGAACTGAAGCTTCCTGTAATTTCCATCATCTATCTGCAATTTGATTTTGTAATCTGTGCCCGGTTTATCGTTTCGGCCTGTTGTATTATCGACAGGAGCAAATATAAGCAGATCATCGATATCCAGCTTGGTGGATGCGACATTAAGGGTCGCCTCGGGCGTTCTTCCGGAAAGGTATACTCCACTGATATTGAAATTGGATGAGTTTGAAAGTCCTGATACGCTTTTGAATGTATATGAACCGTTGCGAACGGAGAAGGCGGCATTGAGTCGCCTGATGCTGGCGTCGGGATGTTTCGGTGCCAAGTCTAGATCGCGCAGAAAAAACTCGGGTGACGAAAGCGATATTTCGGCCTCCGGGGAGTTGAGGCTTTTGATCCTGCCTTTCATGGTAACAGCAGAGCTGCCGTAGTGAGCTGATATGCTGGACGTTTCCAGGCTGTTGCCGCGAAATGTAATCGTTCCATTTATGCCGCTGACCGGTTTCATTTTATCACCAGGTTGTGCGGAAAAAGCGTTCAGAACAATTGTGCCGTTGTATTCCATGGCACCGAAGTCTTCCGGATTGCCGTTGCCCTTGATGTGGGCCTGTACTTTTCCGCGCGGTTGATACTGCTGCCACATGGAGAGGATCGGAAGTGTTTCACTCATTTGGAAGGGATTGGTCTGCAGATCAAATCCTAAATACGGCTGATTACCATATCTGAGCAGGGCTGTTCCGGAGAGAATCAGGGGAGTGAGATTGTAGGACAGGCTGGAAAGTCTGGTCTCTTCTTTTCCAATTATTGTGCTGAATGCCAACTGGTTGGCTGAACCGGAAGGTTTTCGGACTACACCTGGAAATGAATATATCGCCTGCCTGAGGTCCCATTCACCACTGAGGCGGTAGGCCGAGTGGTGGCCGCTTCCGGTCAACTTGAGGCTGGAACTGTTGCTGTACTCAAGTTTCGATGCCCCCACAAGACCGGCCAGCCAGGCTATTTCCGGACCGCGCGGTGATATATCCATTTTGACCGGATAATCGGAGGGTTGGTCGGTATTATACTCGGTGATCGATCCATCCAGCTTTAATGGCGATGTTCCGAAAAGGGCCGACATACCGATCAGATTGAAGTTCTTTCCTTTAAGTTCGATGGTACCCTTGATGTTATTAAAAGTCGGGGCCTTGGGACCGTAACTCAGGACGGCATTTTCCACCGGGCCTCGAATCGTCAGCGTGTTATAGTTCTGCCCGACCTCCATATGAGCAATCTGGCTGACACGACCGTCAAGAAGGCCTGTGTCAAGCTTGAACACGCCCGACTTGATCTTGTTCTCGACGTAGTCGGAGGCATCCTTTTCAATGATGCCGTATGGCACGTAGTTCCTGATATCTTCGTATTTAAATGTTTTCGGAGTCGATGCGTTGGCGACAATCCGGGGATCCCCGGATGTGTAATCATGTATCCGGACATTGCCTTTGATCCTGAAGACCCCATCGATGGCGGCCTCCAGCGCTGAAATGTCGATCAGCTTTTCGGTCAGTTTCATCGAATAATCCAGCTGCAGCGAGCGCGGAGAAAGGGCCGCATGGAAAATCGACGGCCAGTTTACGGTTGCGCCATTTATCCGGATTTTACCTTTGGCGGTAAATTGTCGTGGTTTTCCCTTGAAGCTGGTCAGGAAATCGACCCGCCCGCCCGGGTTGCCGAAGGGTATGAAACGTCCATAGTATGGCCAGAATCGACCTGTTTCGGCCCTTTTGATATCAATATCGCAGTTCAGCTCCGTGTCGAGCAGAGACGATGCGAGTTCCGGAAGACGTACTGTTCCGGAAAACAGTATGCGGGAAGACGGACCATTCAAGGCCGGAAGGTCGGCGGACAGTTTGAGATGACCTTTTCGGCCGCGGGCAAGATGATCCATTGTCAGCTGAACATTGATCAGACTTGCCGAGAGCCCGTCTTTCTGAAGAGCCTGATCTTGCCATTTGATGGTGCTCTTTTTCATCGTGACACGCTTGAATTGTACTTGGACAGAGCCCTTGCCCGGCTTCAGCAGATCGTCGATGTTGAAGGTTCCGTCGGCTTTATGGATCAGGGACAGGGTTGCGCCGTTCAAATCGATATTTTTAAGCTCAACCTTCTTTTCCAGCAGCGGTATCAGGGCCAGTTGCACTGTAATCTGCTCGGCGGAGAGGAAATCCGCCGAGCCGTCAATTTCTTTAACCGAGAAGTTGTTGAACACAAAAGATGGGCCGAAATGCCAGGCAAAAACTCCGGACTTGAAACTGACCTGCCGGTTGAGGCTTTGCTGGAGCGCGGCCAGTATTTCTGCCCGGTAGGCATTGACATCCAGCAGGTAGGGGAGGAAAAAAGCAAGACCGGTGACAAGAGTGGCTATCGCCATCAACAGGATGCCGGATAGTTTGATGAAGCGGGTCCTGATTCTCATTCCGGAGGTCTTTCAACTGTCAGCTTTATACGTCGTATCCTGCGCCGATCGACGCTCTCCACGGTGAACAGTGCATCCATGAAAGAAATGCTTTCGCCCTGGTTCATCAGGTGTCCGGCCTGTGCGAGCAGGAAGCCGCCAACCGTTGTGTAAGGAGCATCTTCAGGAATGTGCAGACCAAGTCTTTGATTTGCTTCACGCACTGTCAGCATGCCGTCCAGCAGGTAGTGACCGTTCTCCTCGACAACTTGAGATGGCGCAACATCATCAAACTCGTCGTCGATTTCACCGACGATCTCTTCCAGTAGATCTTCCAGTGTGACGATCCCCTCAAATCCACCATACTCGTCGACCACAAAGACCATATGTGCGCGTGATGACTGCATCTGCTTCAGGGTTACACTGAGCTGGGCATTCGCAGGTATGAAACGGGGCGGGTGAAGCAGCGCTTCCAGGTTGAATTCGACCGGCTTGGTCTGTGATAAAAACGGCTCCAGATCTCTTCTGACAACAATACCGGCAATGTTGTCAAGCTGGTCCCGATAGACCGGAATGCGGGAATAGCCCAGAGAATTGAATGCTTGTCTGGTTTCCTCCAAGGTAGAAGTAATTGGCAAGGCGGACACGGCATGGCGGGGGATCATGATGTCCTGGACTTCGGAGTCCGAAAATTCAAACACCCGATGCAGCAGACGTTGCTCATCGGCCTCCAGCGTGCCGCTGGTATGGGATACATCGATGATCTGGCGCAGTTCGGCAACCGTGTATGAACTTGCATGATCTGTTGATAGCTGTAGTCCCAGCAGTCTGACAGTGAGCCGGCCGGCATGGTCGAGCAATATGATCGGCCAGTGGAAGAGCTTGTGGAAAATGCGCAGCGGCCAGGCAATAATCAATGCCACCTCTTCGGCGCGTTCCAGTGCGAGGGTTTTGGGTGCCAGTTCGCCCAGCACGATATGGAGGATGGTAATGGTGGTAAATGCGAGCGTAAATGAAATGGTGTGGAGCATAGCTTCCGACAAGATCCCGGAGAGCGGTATTTCAAGCAAGCGCGCTATGGCGGGTTCGCCGACCCAACCTAGAGCAAGCGAGGCAATCGTGATGCCCAGTTGGGTTGCGGATATATAAGAATTAAGATTATCGAGCAGACCCAGCAACACCGAGGCTCGAAGATTTCCCTCGGCCTTCAGCGCTTCTATCCTGGAGCGGCGGACCGCAACCAGAGCAAACTCGGAGGCAACAAAGAAACCATTGGCCGCAACAAGCACACATACTAGCAATAAATAGGGTAGGGACGAAATCATGACGCTATATTCCATGTTGGAGCCAGCGTTGTCAACCGCGACGTTTCAGCGGCATCTTACCTGGATAATCGATGTAACAAAAAAGCCCGTCAACAGTAAGTTTGACGGGCTTTTTATCAATAGTAGCGAGAAAATCAGGCGGCCGAGACGTTAACCTTGATGGTTGCAGTCACTTCAGGGTGGATCTTTACGGTTGCGGAGTACTCTCCGATATTTTTGATAACATCTACAAGCACGATTTTCTTGCGGTCGATATCAAAGCCCTTGTCTTTCAAAAAGGCAGCGATTTCCATGTTGGTGACAGAACCGAACAGTTTGCCTTCTTCGCCGCACTTATGCGTCAAGGCAACAATCTGGGCTTCCAACTTGAGGCCAAGATTTTTGGCAGATTCAAGTGCCTTATCCTTTTTGTAGGCCAGTTGGCGCTTGGCATGCTCGAGCGCCTTGGCATTCTTTTCTGTTGCAGGTACTGCCAGCTTTTTGGGGAGCAGGTAGTTGCGGGCATAGCCGGGAGCAACCTTGACGATGTCGCCGATATGCCCCAGTGTGTCAATGTTTTCGTTCAGAATAACTTTCATTTTTTCTCCTTTCAAGCCTGTCAAGTAGTTATTCCAATTCCAAATCAAGGCGCTATCTTCGTTAGCTTTGTAGAAGGCTTCTCAACGTACTTTCTGTACGCTTTCGTCGCCTTCGTCCTCGCCGCCTTGATATCATCCTCGATTTGAAACCGGAATTACAGGTTTTCCTGTTTTTTGGGGGTTCTGAAATCGACCCACAAATCGCACAATCCAATTACGGCAATAATTACAACCAGGTAAGGCTGAATCACCAGCATGACATACAAGCCAATCCTGAGAATCCCAGAAATCGATTGCTTTGAAATCAATACGCTGACCACTGCCAGGCCCTGAACAAAATACAGCAGTGAGACAAGTAGCAGGATGTTCAATGCTGCTGTTGTCATAATCGGTGAAGGTAGCAGCATGGAAAATCCAACTGCGATCAGCACCCAGACCAGCATATCCGGGTTTTTGAACGAAACAAATTCGCCGATATTCAGGTTCGTTACAGCTACGGAAGAGGTTTTTTTCAAAAGAGCAAGATTGCATCCAGCCATTAACACTAACAGCACGGTAACCAGTGCCGGATACAAACGCAGCAGCAGATCTGAAACCGTCTTCATGCTCTGCTTTACCAGTTCCAGATCATCACCCTTTATGCCACTCTTTTCATAAATGGCAGCAGCCTGGGTCATACTGGAAGTAATTTCGGCGGAAATCAGTTGTTGCAGACTGACTTCAACAGAGGCGCTGTAAAGGAAAATACCTACAAACAGCACCGCCAGGTTGGCAGCGGTTGTCCAGAACATTGTACGACTACCGCTGAAACTGCGGGCAAGAAGCTCCGGCATAAACAATCCGATTATTCCGCACATTCCCAGATACAAACATCCTGCGAAAATCCCGAATAGGGCGGTCGTCGCAGTGGTTGCGCCCAGCAGTACAATACAAGCCGGCATGCGGCCGTGCATCAATCTGGTGTAAGCCGCAGGAAATGGTGCCAGTATCCCGGAAAAAATCCCTATGGGAGGTACAACCAGATAGGCGGCGAAAAGAACAAACGAGCCGATCATGCCAAACAGCGCTGATTTAAGTCGCGCTATTATGACGGGACCGGCTTGTGGCGCAAAAATCATTCAGGCAATGTCAGTTGATTGCGTGATTGGCGGCAATCGGAAGCAGTGCAATGTTGCGGGCGCGCTTGATAGCTTCGGTTATCTGCCGCTGGTGTGCAGCACAGTTGCCGGAGATGCGACGCGGCACAATCTTGCCGCGCTCGGTTACGAAAAAGCGGAGAGTACGCGGTTCTTTGTAATCGATGACCAGATTTTTTTCAGCACAAAAGCGGCAAACTTTTCTGCGCTGAAACGGGCGTCTTTTACGGGGGCCGCCAGGGCCGCCTGCCGGACGTTGGCCGGCGCCGCCTGCCGGACGTTGATATGAAGATGTAGTAGGTCTTTCGTCGCTCATTAGTATATATCCTCCAAGTAATTATTCAGCTGTTTCTTCAGCGGGCACTGCTTCTTCCACATTCTCAATCGCCTCGGCTTCCGGTGTGACAGCTTTCTTCTCAGGCACGGCACGCTCCGGCAAGTCGGTAATGTTTACACTCTGGTAACGCAGAACCTTCTCGTCAAGCCGCAGACGCCGCTCAAGCTCGGCAATCAGAGCGCTGTCTCCATCGAAACGGACGTAATAATAGCGGCCCCTGGCGCATTTCTTGATTGGATAGGCCAGTTTTCGGATACCCCAGTCGTCCATCCTGAAACACTCGCCTTTGTACGACGAGATTACGTCCTGAGCCTTGGTGGTGACCGACTTGATGTCGTCTTCACTGAGTTCAGGCTGGAGGATAAAAATTGTTTCGTACTTCCTCATGTTGTTAATCCTCCTCACGGATTCGAGCCCCGGTCCTACCCGGAGCAAGGAGATTTCGGCACTAATGCCGTCTTTAAAAGAACGCACTTTATACAATATTCCATACCAAAGTGCAATAAAATCTTTATGATCGCAGTGCTGTCACCCGATATTTTTTTATCATATCAACCGGATGGTATGAAAGTTTGGCGTTGCGCAGTCCCGCTTCACCCAGATCCTGTTCGCGGTTGACATAACGGCAGTCTGTGAAGGTCAGCCGGGCAAACTCACGATTTACGAGTTGTGAAAGCCCCTCTTTGAAAGGGTCGGCCTTTTCAAAATGGCAAACTGCCGTGTCGCGATTCAGTTTTTCACCAAGCGCAAAGGCTGTCACCATTCCGTCCACCGTGACGACAATACCATCCAGTCCAAGTTCAGAGGCATAATGCAGCGCATCTGATGATGCCGCTACTTCCAGGTCCAGCGAAAGTATAGATTTGTCTTTAAAAGCAAGCAGCCAGTTACTTAATAGTTTCTGACAGCCACTACAGTAGCGATCCGAGTATCTTAATACTTCATACTGGTGGCGATTGGTAAAGTAATTGATTCGGTTTTTCTTTTTGTGAAAGCGATTTCCGGGCAGCAGTGCCAGTTCTTCACGCAGATAAAGGTAATCGAAAGAATTTCTTTCTTCCGAAACGATGACGTTGCTTGAAGAAAAATATGTTTTTGAAAACTGTTCATCTGCACCGTACAGGATCAGGTTGTTATTGAAAAGAGTGCCCAGCGCATTTTTTATATTTCCGCACAGAGGCGGCAGACAGTAGCTGACACCATCGTAACCCTTGCCCAGAACCACTACCGAATCTGCAACCATGGTCAAGTGATAGTCATGGGCCGTGCGGAACAGATATAAACCTGCAAAAGTCAATTCGGAAACCCGCGGCTGAAGATCTGCAAATATCCTGTCCAGTAGCGGTTTGTCCGCCATGACCAGCGGTCTGGAATCAGGATATGATGGGATTTTCATTGAGTTCTCCGGAAAATGTTGTAGAATTTCAAGCTTCGCAATCCTATCAGAAATTCGTCAGGGAGGGAAAAGTTATGGCTATTGCCATGAAGATTGCCAGTCAGATATCCAAATCATCCTGGATTCGCCGGATGTTCGAAGAGGGGGAGCGTTTACGCCAGGAATTCGGAGCTGACAAAATATATGATTTCACCCTTGGAAATCCGGATGTTGAGCCGCCCGAGGCTTTTGGCCGCGAATTGCTGGCACTGGCCCGGAACCCACTGCCGGGCATGCACCGCTACATGAATAATGCCGGCTATACCGAGACCCGCTCCG
The DNA here is from genome assembly GCA_014380135.1 of Deltaproteobacteria bacterium. Taxonomy (GTDB): domain Bacteria; phylum Desulfobacterota; class Desulfuromonadia; order Geobacterales; family Pseudopelobacteraceae; genus JACRCG01. The sequence continues at coordinate 3,994 of JACMKN010000144.1, read as the reverse complement.
CCGTTGCGGAAAAAATCTCCATCGACTCCGGTTTAACGGTCGCCGCCGAGCAGATCATAATGACCTGCGGTGCCGGCGGAGCACTCAACGTTGTTCTCAAAACAATCCTCAATCCTGGCGAAGAAGTCATAATACTGGCGCCTTTTTTTGTGGAGTACAAATTCTATATTGATAATCATGGCGGTGTACCGGTTGAGGTCTGGACAAATCACGATACCTTCCAGCTTGACATCGCTGCCATTGAGAGTGCCATCACGACCAAAACCCGTGCCATAATCACCTGTTCGCCCAATAATCCAACCGGAGTGATTTATCCGGCTGAAAGTCTGAAGCGGTTGGGTGATGTCCTGAAAAAGATCCATGATCGCACCGGTCACCTGATTTATGTCATTTCCGACGAACCTTATGCCCGCATTGCATTCGACGGCCAACATGTCCCCAACATCTTCCCCTTGGTGGAAAGTTCGATCATCGTAACCTCACACAGTAAGGATCTTGCTCTGCCGGGTGAGCGCATCGGTTATCTGGCAGCCAATCCGCGTATGGCTACCGTCTCGCAATTCATGGAGGGGGCCGTATTCAGCAACCGGGTACTCGGTTTTGTCAACGCCCCGGCCTTGATGCAGCGTCTGGTTGCCAGGCTGCAGAACGAATCCGTCGACATTGCCGATTACCAGGCTAAGCGTGATCTGCTGGTGGATGAACTGGGCCGCCTGGGCTTCAGCATGGTCAAGCCGGATGGCGCCTTCTATCTCTTTCCCAGATCACCGCTGACTGATGACGTGGAATTTGTCAAGCTGGCCCAAAAACATCATATCCTGCTGGTGCCGGGTGCTGGTTTTGGTGCGCCCGGTTTTTTCCGGATCGCCTACTGTGTGGACAAGGTCATGATCGAGAGAAGTATGCCGGCCTGGAGAAATCTGGCGAGGGAAGTTGGGCTGAGTCGGTAGTTTCCCGGAATCGGCTTTTGTTACTATTATTGGTGCAGCGTAATTTGAATATTTGACTTTCAAAAATATATGAAATATCTTGCAGCGCAATCAGCTTTGTTTTCTTAACAAAGTAACGCTTTTTACAAACCGACTGTGTTATGTTGCCGCAGTCGAATAAACTACTCCATGGAGGAATCATGACAAAAGCAGAACTTATTGCAAAAATGGCAGACAGTGCGGATTTAACGAAGGTCCAGGCTGAAAAAGCGCTCAATGCATTTATTGAGGAAGTAACTTCAGCCATCAAGGCTGGCGACAAGGTGTCCCTGGTAGGTTTTGGGGTTTTCAGCGCATCTACCCGTGCTGCCAGAACAGGACGAAATCCTAAAACTGGCGAAGAAATGCAGATCTCTGCAAAAACCAGTGGAAAATTTGCTCCGGGAAAATCACTCAAGGATCTTGCATAATTCTTTTAGTGGCATTGTTTAGAAGAGGAAAGGCCTGTTTACCATTGATGGTGAACAGGCCTTTTTCTTTACTGGAATCATGCAATGATATCGTTTTTATTACAATTCCAAATCAAGGTTATTTGGATGGTTTTGGATTGGCCTGTGTCGCGGCAACGTAATTGGCGATAAAAATAAATTCGTCGATATGGTCGCGAACCCCGTCCTGATTGAGATCGTTCAGGGGCCGTTCCGCCGTGCCGCTCTCCTTCAGGAAAGCGTTCCAACCGGTTTCATCGAGTTTTAACCTGCCGGCGACCGAAGGGGCAACCGTCAGCGGATATTCAAAATCCTCATCTCCGGCTATGATTACCAGAGTTGACTTCCAGGCATTCTTTTCCGGCAGCGCCTCAATAGTCCAGCGTCGATTATTTCCGGCCTCGCGTTTGACCGACAACAACGTAGCTTCATTCATTGCAAAGTTTGGTGAGGTTGCAATATGAGTCGGCAAGTCAACAATGATTTTGATCTTGGATTTACCATCGCTCAGAACAACTGCCGGTTCCTGACTGATGAACTTTGAAATCTCCTTGCGGAACAGGGCCGCCAGTATCGGAAGACTTTTGTCGCCCTTGTAAGATTTCATACGATCAACAATACCCTTAAAAACAGTAGTCTGCTTTGATCCTTCCGTCTTTTCTTCTACGGGTACCTTGTTGGCGGTAGCAGTTTGCGTCGGTTCGGCAATATCCGGTTCCGTCGGCTGTTGCGGGGTGCTTTCCGGGGCTATTACTTTTTCCTCTTCGGGGACCGGCGGCTCTGTTTTAGTCTGCTGAGTGTCTGTCTGCATCAAAACTGTACCGATGTATCCTGGTGTAGTAGCTGTTGAAGTTGTCGGTGATGTAGATGCATCTGATGTATTTGATGCACCCACCGACGCCTGGACCGGCATCTGCTTGCCATTACTGTCGATTGTTGTGGCTGATATTGACTTGATCCCGCCTTTACCGGCATTGGAAGCAAATCTTATGGCCGCTATCTGGCCGCTGCTGGAAAAGGGGGACGAGCTGACAACTGCAATCCTGATTGTTCCGGGCGATGGTGTGTTGGCGGTAAACAAGCTATTGGATACAAGAGGTCCTTTTGTAGCCGGTGGAGAAGAGATTACGAGTAGAGATGTATCATAGCTGATAGTCAAATCAATACCGGCTACTCCGTCCATGCCGCTTCCGTTGATGGCTCCTGACTGTTCCACGGTTATTCTTGCGGCAGCCTGCGAAAGCTGTGCTGTCAAAGTCACAAAAAACAGTGCAAGCACAATATGCTTGAAATTTCTAAACATGAACATGAGAGAGCTCCTTGTATGCGTATGGATTCCTGCTTCTGGATCACGGTAAAACCGTCGCAACCCGGCAGGTAATAGTACTGGAAATAATATCATGATATTGCGGGAAGTCGACCTGAAAAATTATTTCAAATGAATACTGCCGCTTAGCAGAGTGCTAAACGGCAGTTCGTTTTCAGCAAAGCATCCAAATAATATTACATTGCAACCCTGTCAAACAGTAAAGTGCCAATGCCCAGGGTAATTGCGCCAACCCTGGTGATTCCGCAGCTGGAAGCAAAGCCGGCATCATAACCGCCCCTCAAAGTAACGGTTTTGGCGCTGTTTGTTGACAGATTACCCGTCATGGTTCCGGCCAGGAGCATGATTGTTTCATTGTTTGCGGCAGCGTTGTAAGCATCCTGCAGTAATGTGAAATCGAGGGTGGCAGCCCCTCTAACGATTCTGGCCGCCACGCTGCCGGCCGGGTTGGGGGTGTAGCTGGCCGTGAAGATCTGGTCGGCTCCTATTGGCGGCAAGGTGTAGGAAAATCCGACAAGATTGACCGGCACGCCGTTAACCTGTGCGACAACATTGAAACCTGTCGGAAAGGTGTAGGTTGGCGATGACCCGGATGCAACGACCGTCGGCCCTGTTACGCACTGATCCAGTGTCACGTTGTATGCAGTTGCGAAGATGGCCGTGTAGACATGGTTTGCCGTGACATTGTTTACAGTCAGTGCGGGAGTCGTGCTGACTGCCGTGGCACCTTCGATCCAGTTGATAAAGATGTTCCCCGGACTCGGTACGGCGGTAACGGTTGCTGCATTGGCGAAGTAGTTGACGGTCTGGGCGGCCGGACCGCTCAGAGTGCCGTTTACGCCGGCCGCATAGTCAAGCGTAAAGGTAATTATTGTAAAGTTGGCCGTGTAATTACGATTTGTAACTACGTTGGTAACTGTCAGGGCAGGGTTTGTGCTGACTACTCCCGTCCCGTCAGTCCAACTGACGAATTGGTAGCCGGTATTTGGTGTTGCGGTAACGGTGGTTGCATTGAGCCCGTAAGTGACCGTCTGGGGCAAGCTGCCGGCCAGTGTGCCATTGACGCTGGACTGGAAGTTCAGGGTATAGGTTGGTATGGAGGCGGAACAGGCAGCGTTTAAAGGTGTAAAGCCTGGCGGGCCGAAGCCGGTACAACTCCAGGTCAAAAATCCCGCGGTGTTGGTTACTATTGACTCTGTACCGGAAAGACAAAGCCCGCTGGTCGGGACTGCCGAGAATAACTGATTGTT
>JACMKN010000143.1 GCA_014380135.1 Deltaproteobacteria bacterium | reverse complement strand
CGGCTGCCGGGAAAGGGAACCGTCAAAACCAGTTACCGTCCCGGCATCTGCGAAACCGATCTGGACACTGTTTTGCCGCATTTTATCATCGATACACTGCGGGAGGGGATTGTCGACTTCGACCGGAGGCTGAGGGGCTTTATAACCGCCGAAGCGACCCTGGTCGGCATCGAGTCGCGCACATCGGCGCCGGTGCGAATCCTGCGCGACGCCAGCAGTGAATCGGTTGGCGTCAAGGGGTTGTATCCGGCCGGAGAGGGAGCCGGTTATGCCGGCGGTATCATGAGCTCGGCCGTAGACGGGATTAAAATTGCCGACATAATTGCAGGACGATTGGCCAGCTGACCCTCCGTCGGCCAAATCCTTATTGAAATCCCCCCAATGCTCCCACTGAAGCACTGTCTCCTGACTCAAATGAGGTGTTATAAGAATCATTTCAGCAAAACAATAGCTGTCATATATCCAGTCAAAGGTATAACTGTTTGTTATTGCATTGAATTATTTGGTCCCACATGTTGGCACGTCTGATGCTCTTATGAGTATAGAAAGTCAGATCCCGCAGGAGGAAACCAAAATGAAAAGAGTAATTTCCACCATCGCTGCAATTGGGTTTGTTTCAAGCATGTTGGTAAACACAGCCTATGCAGGTAATCGTCATGTTGATGTTTTAAATCCGCTTTGGGTTCCGGCAGCAATTCTTTCAACACTGGCTGCAGTAACAGTTTCTCTGCCGCAGCCGGTGGTATATGAGCGTCGGGCCTACTCCGAACCACGTCAGACAGTCAACTATGAGGAACCACGGCATTATCGTCAGGATAACTATTATGACCGTGCTTATAGAGCACCACGCCATTATCGGCAGGCTCGCTATTATGACCGCGATCGTGATTGTGAAACACCGCGGCACCGCGACTACCGGTAACTTTAAGAGCCACCGGTAACGGGTCTGGCGAAAAAGAAAGCCCCGGAGAGACAGTCCAAACCATGCAAAAACGCCGTGAAGCCCATTAAATGAAGGCTTCACGGCGTTTTTTGTTTTGGGACATTTTCCTTTAACTGCCGGGGAGTTGAGGTGACTACAACAAAGTCAGATTCGGGCTCCGGGCTTCTTCTTCCTGCTTGTGTATGAAGCGGCTGTAGCTCTGGTCGGTACCCTTGATGTGACACACCAGCCAGTCAACCAGAAAATCCAGAATTGCCTCGTCCATCTGATGACCGTCAAGAAATTTGATCTGAATATTCCGCAGCCGCTCGACAAACTGGTCGTGCTCCCGACGGTGCGAAACCAGGTTTGGATAGTTGCAGGCCAGCATCAGGCGTTCTTCTTCAGTAAAGTGCCTCGTCACGTAGGTAATCAACTTCCAGATAAGCCCCTCAACCTCTTTGGAGCCATCACCCCTCTTGACTGAATCATTCAGTGTGTTGACCCAGTCGAAAAGCGCCTTGTGCTGCTCGTCGATACTCCGGATACCCAGGGCAATGCTATTGTCCCACTCAAATTTCGCCATATCGGGTTACCTCATTTAGGGATATTCAGCTTGAGATCCAGTTCGCGCACACTTCCCAGCGAGGAGAGCGGTGCGTCGAACTTGGCTGTGTCGCCGACCACCACCAGCTTGAAAGCACCAGGCTTCAGGTATTTTTTTGCCGCATTCAGCACATCTTCCTTGGATACCCTGGCAATATTATCGCGGTACTTTTCAAGATAATTTTCCGGATAGCCGAAAAATTCGAGCCTGGCCCGCTGGGATACGATCGAAGCCGGGCTGGTAAAACCGAACATGAACGAATTGATCATATAGTCCCGGGCCGCTGCCAGTTCCTGGTCGCTGACCGGTTCCCTGGTCATGCCGGTGATAATCTCCTTCATCAGCTTGATGGCCTTGATCGTCGATTCAGCCTTGGTTTCGGTCTCGGCGATAAAACTGCCGGCAAAGCGGCGGCCGATATCGAAGTGACTGCCGACATTGTAGGCCAACCCCTGATTGGTGCGGATTTCCATCGTCAGCCGGGAGGTGAAGCTGCCTCCCAGGATGTAATCCATGATCCGTACGGCGTAGATATCAGGGTTGTCCTTGGTCAGTCCCAGGTGTCCCATACGGATGACGGTCTGGTTGACATCCTTCTTGCCGTAGATAATCTCGGGCTGGAACAGCTGTTGCGGCTGAGGAATTTCGGGCAAAGGTGGGGCCGGCTTTTTTGTGGCTGGACCGAAAATAGTATTAAGTTCCTTGACGAGGGTGTCCCGTTCGAAATCCCCCGAGACAGACAGTATCATATTGTCGAGACGGTAGAAGCGGCGGTGAAAGTCAAGCAGGTCCTGACGGGTGACGGATCCGAGCGATTCAAAGGTCGGGACGAGCCCCAGCGGATGGCCGGCGTAAATGGCCCGTGAAACTTCACGGCCGGCAATCTCCTTGGGATCGTCATTCTGTCGTCTCAGTCCTTCGACCGCCTGTCTGCGGGCCATTTCGATCCGCTTGTCACTGAAATCCGGATGAAGCAGGACATCTCTGAATATCTTGAGGGTCCGGTCAAGATTTTTTGTCAAGGTTGTCAGGGATACGGTACCCATATCGCTGCCGATGCCGCTTTCCACGGCCGACGCCATGAATTCCAGCTCGTCGTCCATCTTTTCGGGTATCAGCCCGCCGGCGCCGCCGCTGCGCATGACAGTCCCGGTCATACTTGCCAGGCCGGACTTGCCGGCCGGTTCGTAGACCGACCCGGTGCGGACCATGGCGGTCATGTTGATGATCGGCAGCTCCGTGTCACGCAGCAGGTAGACCGGCAGGCCGCACTCCAGGACGACGCGCTCGGCTTTTGGAATCTCGAAACGCAGTGCGGGAAAGCTCATGTTGCGGGGATCAGCTTGTTTCAACTCCCCGGCAAATACCGGTGTCATTGAAGCGATGCTGAAGCAGAGGGAAAAGATCAGTCGTCTCATTTGTTTTCACCTCCCTTTTTTGTGATGAATCCGACCGTGCGGTTCTCGCGGGTGAGGTACTCTCTGGCCACCCGCTGAATGTCGGCCGGCGTGACCTTTGTGACCTTGCTGCGGTATTCGGTCATGTAGCGCCAGCTGCCGGCGACCGCCTCATATTCGGTCAGATTGCGGGCCAGGCCGCCGTTGGTTCCCATGCGGCGGGCCTCTTCATATTCAATCGAGTTGAGGATGCGTTGCAGCTCGCGAGCGGTGACCGGCTCGCTCTTCAGCAGTTCCAGTTCGGCCAGAATGGCCTCTTCGACCTCGCGGGCTGTGTGCGGCGAGCGTGGCGTGGCACTGATCACAAACAGACCGGGAAAACGGCTGCCGGGTGCATCAAAGGCGCCGATATCCGTGGCAATCTGTTTTTCAATCACCAGCTTTTTGTAAAAGCGTGACGTACGGCCGCTTCCCAGAATCATGTTGATCACGTCAAAAATGTAATCATCCGTCGTCAGAATGGCCGGTTTGTGAAAGCCGATCATCAAGGTCGGCTCGGACTCGGCCAGCAGCTCGATGCGTCGTTCTCCGGCCTGTTTCGGCTCTTCGGCCGTGACCGGTGACAGCTCCTTGCCGGGCTGTATGGCACCGAAATAGCGTTCCACCATCGCAATGGTGGCCTGGGTGTCGATATCACCGACAATCGCAACAATGGCGTTATTGGGGGCGTAATAGCTGTGAAAGAACTGTTCGGCCTTGCTACGGGTCAGATTCTGTATGTCGGACATCCAGCCGATGGTCGGTTGACCGTAGGGATGGGCCAGGAAGCTGGAGGCCAGAAATGTTTCCCACAGTTTGCTCTCCGGATCGGCGTCATAGGAGCGGCGCCGCTCCTCCATAACCACCGATCTTTCGGTATAAAATTCGCGCAGCACGGCGTTCTTGAGGCGGTCGGACTCGATGGCCGCCCACAATTCCAGCTTGTTGGAGGGGAGGCTGATCAGGTAGGTGGTACCGTCGCGGCTGGTGAAGGCGTTGTAGCCGACGCCGCCGTTCTTCGAATAAAGCTCGAAAAACTCATCCTTGATGACGTACCTGGATGCCTGCGTTTCCAGTTCAGTCAACTGTTTTTCCAGCTCGGCCACTCTGCCCTGGTCTGCTTTATCACGTTTGGTTTTCTCGAGCGTCAGCGCCTGGGCGGTTGCTTCGATTTTGTCCAGGATCGGCTTCTCGGCAGCATAATCCTTGGTTCCCAACGTGGTGGTTCCCTTGAAAAGCATGTGTTCCAGCAGATGGGCAATGCCCCGCTCGTCGCTTCTTTCATCCACGCTTCCGACCCGGAAACGGATCCAGGCCGAAACCGTCGGTGAGGTATGGCGCTCAACCAGCAGCAGCTTCATGCCGTTTTTCATCCTGTGCTCGACGACCTTATCCTCCAGGCCTGCCCTGAGCGCAGTCGCAGGGCCTGCCCTGAACGTTGCCGCAGGATTTGCTGCTTGAAGTCCGGAGGAAAACAGACAAAATATTGCTGCAAATAAAATTATACGTCCCATACTGTCCAACTCCTTTTAGAATACGGAAAATTTGATATATTTTCTGGGATGTTCCTTGAAATCCTTCACCAGTGCATCCACATCCTCGACCATGCGGTTCATGCGATCGTACAGTTCCTTGTCGTTTACAAGTTTGGCAGCCGTGCCGGCGCCGTTATTGACTTTTGCCGTAACCTCTTCGATTGATCTGAGCGAATTGTCGGCCCGGCTGATAAGGGCAATCCCTTTGTCATAGAACTCGCGGTCGGTCAGCAAGAGACCGATCGTGCCGTCTTTGGAGGTAATCTTCTTGTTCAGGTCGCTGACGACATCGGCGGCCTGGGTGCTTTTGTCCGCCAGCAGGGTCAGTTTCGTATAGAGCGTGTTGTCATAGATCAATCGGTTGAGTGTGCCGTCGGCGGCCTGAATATCCTGCAGAGTCCGGTCGGCGCGGTTGAGGATGCTGATCAGTTTGTTGAATGGTTCCGGGTCGCGGTTGAGCCGGCCGAGAGTCCCCCCGCCGCGGTTGATCGTGATCATCAGATCCTTCATTTCGATCGCCAGGCGGGCCACATTGGTGTAGAGGGTTTCGTCCTTGCTGAGTTTGCCCAGCGTCCCTTTGCCTTTGTCAATATTGTCGATGATGCCGTTGATCTTGTCGAAGGTGGTGCCGGCTTTCTGAACCACATCATCCAGCTTGGCTACCGAGGTGCCGCGCAGAACGGACGGTGGTGTGTCGGAATATTGGCTGGAAGGGCTTATATCCACGTATTTTTCCCCCATCAAGCCGCGGGTTTTGATCGTGATCTTTGAGTCGGAACCGATTTTTTTCAGAGCAGCGCTGTCAATCTCCATCAAAATGCTGACCTCATTGGTTTTAGTCGGATCGGCGAAGCGGATATCTGTCACAAGTCCCATGTCAACGCCGGCCAGCCAGACCGGAGCGCCGACCTTAAGACCGGCCACGTCGTCCATGACCACATTCAGGCTGCCTTTGGACACGAACATCTTGGTCTTTTGTCCCATAATAGTCACACCGCCGGCAATGAAAAGCAGCGCCAGGAAAATGAAGATTCCGGCCCGTACCTGGGACCAGCCTATCTGATTGCTTCGATGCATATTGTTACCATCCGTTCAGACATTGGTGTCAAACAAACAGTGAAGATTCTGTCGGCGCCAGAAATTCCCGCACCTCTCGGTTTTCACTGGCTTTCATCTCTGCCTCGCTACCTTCGAACAACATGCGGGCCTGATGCAGGAAGGTGAAACGTTGGGATGTGGCAAAGGCGGTGGCCAGGTCGTGGGTGACCATCAGGGTGGTCTTGCCTTCGGCCTGCAACCGCTGCATCAGATTGCAGATATTGTAGACCCCGATCGGAT
>JACMKN010000142.1 GCA_014380135.1 Deltaproteobacteria bacterium | reverse complement strand
ACCGCGCTGATCGTAACCCTGACCATCGGCGGCTGGATGTTTTTCGGCAAACAGCTGGGGCTGGCGACCGTCGCCATACTGGCTACGGCGGCGCTGTTTGTGTTCCGGGTCGTAACCTGGCAGATGATTGAGGAATATGTCAATTGGGGGATCATTCTGATGTACGGCGGATCGATAGCCCTGGCCAGCGGTCTGGAAAAGAGCGGAGCGGCGCTGTGGCTGGTCAACCAGGGGCTGGCGTCATTCACGCCGTCGCCCTTCGTGATTATCGCCATCATCTCGCTGGTTTCCATTCTGCTGACCGAATGCATAAGTCACGCCGCGGTGGTGGCCATCCTGATGCCGATCGGTCTGGGGCTGGCCCAGGGGCTCGGCATGGATCCAAAGGTCATGACCCTCTCCATTGCCCTGCCGGCCGGTCTGGCCTACTGCCTCCCCATGGGGACCCCCGCTACCGCCATCGTCTACGGCTCCGGCTTCCTGAAGAGTCGCGACATCATCGTGCCGGGCGCCGTAATCATGGTGATTTCCTGGTTGTTGTTCCTCGCATCGGTTCGCTTCGTATGGCCGTTGATCGGTCTTAAAAGTTAGTTGCCCATAATCGGGACATGAAAGGTTAAAAGATGAATTCGAACATTCCGGAAATAGCACCCAACACCCCTCCCGCCGAAATTCTGCGCACAGGCATCGCAGCGGCCGGCGGCCCGGTCTCCCTGGCCTGCTCTTTCTCGCTGGAGGATGTGGCCATCATCGACATCGCCCATCAAGCCGGGCTCAACCTGGGAGTCTTTGCAATAGACACCGGCCGGCTGAACGAAGAAACCTACGAGGTGGCCGATGCCCTGACCGAGCGCTACCGGCTGAAGATCGACTGGTACTTTCCCAAGCATGAGGATGTGGAGCAGCTGGAGCGCGAGAAGGGACTGTTCTCCTTCCGCGAGTCGCTGGATAACCGCCACGAATGCTGCCACATCCGCAAGGTGGAGCCGCTCATACGCTCGCTGAAAAACCTGAAGGGCTGGGTGACCGGCATGCGCCGTGAACAGAGCGTCACCCGCAGTGAACTGAAGGCCATCGAACTGGATGAGCCCAACGGTGGCATCCTCAAGATCAACCCGCTGATCGACTGGAGCGAACGTCAGGTGATGGACTATGCCAAGGAACACAACCTGCCGACCAACCGCCTCTACAAGCAGGGTTACCGCTCCATCGGTTGTGCTCCCTGCACCAGGGCCATCGGCCCCTGGGACCATGTCAGGGATGGAAGATGGTGGTGGGAAAATGCGGAAAACAAGGAATGCGGGCTGCATCGCCGCTGACAGGCTGCATACAACAAGTACAAGGAAATTATATGGACAAAAATCTGACCCATCTGCAGCAGCTTGAAGCCGAAAGCATCCACATCCTCCGCGAGGTGGTGGCCGAGTTCGAAAATCCGGTCATGCTCTACTCCATCGGCAAGGATTCGGCGGTCATGCTGCATCTGGCCCGCAAGGCCTTTTATCCTGCTCCGCCGCCGTTCCCACTTTTGCATGTGGACACCACCTGGAAGTTCCGCGAGATGATCCAGTTCCGGGACCGGATGGCCGCCGAATGCGGCCTGGATCTGATTGTGCACGTCAACACGGAAGGGGTGGAGCGGGGTGTCTCTCCCTTTACACACGGTTCGGCGCTCTATACCGACGTCATGAAGACCGAGGGGCTGAAGCAGGCGCTCGACAAATACAAGTTTGATGCGGCCTTCGGGGGCGCCCGGCGGGATGAGGAAAAATCACGGGCCAAGGAGCGCATCTTCTCCTTCCGCAGCGCCAACCACCGCTGGGACCCCAAGAACCAGCGCCCGGAGCTATGGAACCTGTACAACACCCGCGTCAAGCCGGGGGAAAGCATCCGGGTTTTCCCGATCTCCAACTGGACCGAGCTGGACGTCTGGCAGTATATCCACCTGGAGAATATTCCGATTGTGCCGCTTTACTATGCCGCCGTGCGGCCGGTGGTGGAGCGGGACGGCATGCTGATCATGGTGGATGACGATCGCCTGGAACTCAAGCCGGGTGAGGAAGTGCAGCACAAGTCGGTGCGTTTCCGTACCCTGGGCTGCTACCCCCTGACCGCTGCCGTCGAATCGGAAGCGACCACTCTGCCCCAGATCATCCAGGAGATGCTGCTGACCCGCACCTCGGAGCGCCAGGGGCGCCTGATCGACCATGACCAGTCCGGCTCGATGGAGAAGAAGAAACAGGAAGGGTATTTTTAAGGATGAATTATGAATTATGAAGTATGAAAGGCCAAAGACAAAACCGGGGATTCTTCACAATTCATCATTCATAATTCAAAATTCATAATTACGTGATTCGAGGTTTATACATGGCTCACCAATCCGAACTTATAGAAAACGATATCCTCGCCTATCTCAAAAGCCAGGAAGAGAAATCGCTGCTGCGCTTCATCACCTGCGGCAGCGTCGATGACGGCAAGAGTACCCTGATTGGTCGTCTGCTGTGGGATTCCAAGATGGTGTTCGAAGATCAGCTGGCGTCGCTGGAAGCGGACAGCAAAAGGGTCGGCACCCAGGGTGGGGCCATCGACTATGCCCTGCTGATGGACGGTCTGCAGGCGGAGCGGGAGCAGGGCATCACCATCGATGTGGCCTACCGCTACTTCTCCACCGACAAGCGCAAGTTCATCGTCGCCGACACCCCCGGCCATGAGCAGTATACCCGCAACATGGTAACCGGCGCCTCCACCGCCCAGGTGGCGGTGATCCTGGTGGATGCCCGCAAGGGGCTCCTGACCCAGACCAGGCGTCACAGTTTTCTGGTCTCGCTGGTCGGCATCCGCAATGTGGTGCTGGCGATCAACAAGATGGACCTGATCGATTTCGACCAGCAGCGTTTTAATGCGATCGTGCATGACTACCAGCAGTTTGCCGAATCGCTTGGCTTTGCATCAATCACCGCCATCCCGCTCTCGGCCCTGAACGGCGACAACATGATCGAAGCCAGCGCCAACACACCCTGGTACAGCGGGCCCACCCTGATGGAGTATCTGGAGACCGTCCAGATCGCAGCCGACAACCGGCACCAGCCGTTCCGGATGCCGGTGCAGTGGGTGAACCGCCCCCATCTGGACTTCCGTGGTTTCTGCGGCACGATTGCAGCGGGCACCATCCGACCGGGAGACGAACTGCGGGTAGCCGCGTCCGGGCGCATCAGCCGGGTCACGCGCATTGTCACAATGGATGGCGATCTGCCGGAGGCTACCGCCGGCCAGGCGGTGACCCTGACTCTGGAGGACGAGATCGATATCAGCCGGGGTGACATGCTGACCGTACCAGATGCACCACCGATCCATGCCCGGCACCCTGAGGCTCACCTGGTCTGGATGCATGACGAGCCGTTGCAGCCGGGGCAGATCTACCTGGTCAAAACAGCGACTGCCGTGACTCCCGGCCGGGTTACCGCCGTGCAGTATGCGGTGGATGTGAATACCCTGGAGCAGAAGCAGGTGCCGACGCTGGGGCTGAACGAAATCGGTGTTGTCCGTCTGGAACTTGACCGCCCGATCTCTTTCGACTCTTATCGCCAGAACCGGGATACCGGCAGCTTTATCCTGATCGACCGCTTCAGCAACGCCACCGTAGCCGCCGGCATGGTAATCACGGCGGCGCCGCTGGAACCGCAGACGGCCCAAGTTACCGACCTGTCAGGCGCAAGTGTCGGCCCCTCCCGGCGAGTAAGCCTGAGTGAGGCCTCCATCGTCAGTCAAGGGGTGAGCGTGGTTGATCTGAGCGGAGAATGGGGGCCAATTGAATTCGATGTGGCAGCCAGCTTCCTCGACTATCTTGGAAAAGGAAACCGCATTCTCTTCCGTTTGCGGAGTGTGGGTCAACTGGAGGCTGTGGCTCTGCTGGCTTACGAACATACCCTGTCATTTGAATTCGATCGAACCGCGGAAGGGGT
>JACMKN010000141.1 GCA_014380135.1 Deltaproteobacteria bacterium | reverse complement strand
TATCGTTAACGTTTTCTTTACGTTTGAATTGTACGAGTAAGTCGTCTTTTCCGCGACGCCAAAGGTAACCGTTGCATTGAAGCGTGCGGGAACCTGAGAATCATTGAAAGTCAGCGTTACCGCGCTTGAATCGGTGTTATAAGCACCGCTGGCCGGCAGAGTACTGAAGGACGCCTCTTGATCGGTAGTCCCGATTCTGTACCACATCCACTCCCGCCACATAGGGTCGTAGTTATCGGTTGCACCGGAACCAAAGCGAATGACCCAGCTTGTTTCCCCAAAGGGGGCTCCTGAGGTTGTGGATATGCCGGCATCATCAATAGTCAGCCCGTCGTAGTTGCCAATACTCCAGGTGGCTGCGTGGGAAACACCCAATGAGAGCAATACGGTAGTCAACATTACCATCCAAATTAGATATTGCCTGATCTTTTTCATACGATTCACTCTCCCTGTCAGAAACACAATAGTTTTCGTAATAATCTGAAATCCAATATCATCTAATAAAAAAGCTCACTTATCATTTAAGAAAAATCTCGACTTTCGCCTCGCGCTTGAGTTCCCTGATAACCTCTTCCGCCCTTTTCCTCTGAAGGTCCTTAAGCAGAAACTTTTCGATAAAGTCTTTCATCTCTGCGAATTCAGGCACTCGCTCGGGTTTTTTATCGAACGCTTTGATGAGGTGAAAACCGTGCCGAGTCCTGACGACGTCGCTTAATTCGCCGGTTTTGAGTGCAAAGGCAATCTTTTCGAACTCCTGGGGCATATAGTTGTGCTTTATGTACCCCAGATCTCCACCGGCCGGCGAACTGGCGCAGGCGGAGCGCAGCTTTGCCACTTCGGCAAAGTCCTTGCCGCCGGCGATTTCTGTGCGAATCCGTTCTATTTCTTTTCTGACCAGGGCAATATCCTCAGGCTTCGATTTGGGAGGGATCTTGATCAGGATGTGAGAAACCCGGACTGATTCGGATTCCGTGAAATTTCTGGTATTCTGTTCGTAATATTTTCTCAGCTCAACCTCAGGGACCTTGAGATCTTTGTTCACCTGTATCGCCAAATACTCGTCAACCAGGAGCTGACGCCTCAGCTGATTCCGGTAGCTGTCATTTTTGAGATTTTTTTCGACGGTTTGGCGGGGTTTTCCCCCCTGCGAGTCGTTTGCCTGCTTTGCATTGATTTTCTGATCTACTTTCTGATCGATCGCTTTGCCATAAATCTTTTCTCCGGCCTGCATCAAAAGCTCGAAGCCGATCTGCCGGTCAAGTTCTTCCAGTTGGATGCGATTCCTGGTTTCATTCGACATTTCGGAGGTTCCATATTTTTTAAACTTGGCCTGCGCGGTGTCGATGGCCGGTTTCAACTGACTTATAAAGATAGGCCTGGCGTTCACTTTCGCAACTATCCGGTTTTCACCGGTATCCTTGATTGCATCTGCCAGGGCTAAACTGCCCGTTGCAGCCGAACTCATGAAAACAACAAAAAATGGTGCCAGGATACGAATAGAATGCAGCATGTTTACCCCTGCGTCGTAGATTTAAGTTTTCAACCGAAATTCAGGATAAAAAAACAGGTCACTTCTCTGAAATACTGATATCCGCGGAGGATCCCGTCTCT
Source organism: Deltaproteobacteria bacterium (assembly GCA_014380135.1). Taxonomy (GTDB): domain Bacteria; phylum Desulfobacterota; class Desulfuromonadia; order Geobacterales; family Pseudopelobacteraceae; genus JACRCG01. The sequence continues at coordinate 4,848 of JACMKN010000141.1, read as the reverse complement.
CCGTGTGGATAGAACATCAGGCTGCCTGCCAAATCCACTTTAAGTTCGAATGAAACGTTCTGAGCGTCCTTCGGACTGAAATGGAACTTCAGGAACGTATCGGCACCTGATAACGCATTTGGGACGTCATAAAGTTCTTGCGTCAGGAATTGGTACTCCACACATTTATCAACCCCGTTGCAGGCAGGGGGCCGGATGGCAAGCTTTTTCAAACCATTGTTATTGATCACGATGGTGTATGTACCGGGCTTCAGCGGAACCTCCAGTGCATCATCTTTGTTTGGTGTGCCGGTTATGGTCACTTTGTAATGCGGCACGGAATTCACCGACCTGGCAGCATCCACCAGACCGTAGCCAAAATAGATATCCCGGCCCGGATCTCCCAGGTCGCGTGCGGAAGCATCAAGTCGACTCCGGACATCGTCTGCCAGGTTTCCGTCCCCGTTACCATCCTTGATACCGGACGAAAAGATCAGGGCTGCTACCCCAGCAACATGGGGAACAGCCTGCGAGGTGCCGCTCATGATGCCGTAGCCACCGCCGGGAACCGTTGATTTGATTAAAACACCGGGGGCGGAAAGCTCCACCTTTGCACCGTAATTTGAGAACAGGGCCCGGCTATCGTCCTGCGCAGTCGCGGAAACAGCGATTACGGAGTCAAAGCCGGCCGGATTATCCACGCTCGGCAGGTTGGAATTTCCTGCCGCCGCGACCAGGACGATCCCCGACTTGTAGGCCAGGTCGCAGGCATCCCTGAATGCCTGGGAATCCATCGATGAGCCAAAACTCATGTCGATGACGTTCATCTTGTTGGTTATCGCCCATTCGATTCCGGCGAGGATATCACTCGTGCTCCCCATCATGCCGCCATTCAGAACCTTTACCGCATAGAGGAAAGCTTCCGGCGCCACTCCAACCATGCCGGTGCCGTTGTCCCTGGCGGCGATTATGCCCGCCAAATGGGTTCCATGCCCATACCTCGAATCGTCAATCGGGTCGCTGTTGTCATAGACAAAGTTATAGCCCCCCTTATAGTTGTCTTTCAGGTCGGGGTGGTTGTAATCAATACCGGTGTCAAGAATTGCCACCTTGGCTCCGGCACCTTTGTAATTCATCATTGCGGCAGTGTTCGCGCCGATATGCCCCACGCCCCACGATTCCGCATATTCCTGGGGAGAAGCGGTTGGAACCTGGAGAGGGTCAACAACTGTAACCAGGCTGTCAGCTTCCACGTATGCTATGTTCGGATCATTTTTCAGAGCCGCGATCGCTTCCTCCGGGAGCAGGGCTGCAACCGCTGCGATAGATGAATGGACACGGCTGATTTTCCCCCCCGCACGATTTACCTTGTCGTGATTTTCAAGCTCGGTAAGTCCCGAGGCGTGACGAAATCCGATAATGACCTTTTGCTCCGCGGCCTGGGCCAGGGAAGTCAGGATAAACAGAACAACTACAGCAAACAGGTTAATGCGACGCACCATAATAAGACCTCTCTTGATACCTGCGATTTTGCTATCCGGACTCAGGATTGTCGGCTGGTCAAGGTTATGGGAGCGCCAATGGCGCTCCCATAACCATTTTCATCTCAGCATGCTGATTTATTCCATTTCCATATCAAAGCGTCCTCTTCGTTGGCTCGTCTTCGGTTCCTCAACATACTGTTTGTATGCCTTCGTCGCCTCAATCCTCACCGCCTTGAGTGCATCTCTGATCTGAAACTGGAATTATTTGCCTTTCGGGCCGGCGTTAAAAATAGTGCCGGCGACCGGACCATAGAGAGTCTTGACCGTTGCCGTTTTGCCTGCGGCGAAGGCCGGACTGGTAGCTACGATCTTGGTATCGCTCCAGGAAACGACAGTAGCCTGGGCGGCATCAACAAAAACGCCAAGTAGAGCTTGGGTTTGTGCTGTTGGAGTGGATCCAAAGCCGACGCCCGTAATGGTGAGCGTACTTGCAGAAAGCACGGCGGTATTTACAGTCAAACGAGGAGCCACAATAAGCTTGGTCAGGTTGCTGAATGTACCGCTCTTATCGACGCGAAGCTCATAGATACCCTGCTGCAGCGTCGCCGGGAGGAGCACCTTTACCTCACTGCTGGTGAAGGAGAACGGTGTGAGCGTAACGGTGTTGCCGTCTTTGATAAGTGTTACCACCGGTTTGTAGGTCGTGGTGCCCAAGGGATCGGTGTTGGTGAAGCTGCCGCCGTTGATGATGAGCTGAGTCGCGGTATTGGCGGTTACAACTGTAGTGCTCAGGCTGCCGATGCTTGGATTGGTAGCCGCTGTTTCGGGGTTTACGGCGGTACCGTTCCAGGAGGAGTGGCAACCCTGGCAATCCCAGTTAGCGCCGACATGGCCGAAACCGGGGTCTTCATTGCCGGGAACGACAACGCCCAGGTTATTTGCATTGGTTGTATCGAACGAAATGTTATGGAGCGATCTGACGCCGTGGCATGACTCGCAGCCGCGGATTGAGGAACCGGAAGAGCTGGTGGTATCATGACACCAGCTGCACTGACCGACTCCGCCCGGTGCGAGGACACTGCCGATGTTGGTGCCGTGATGGGTGTCATTGTTGCCATAGATCGGCGGGACTGCCGCCGTATTGGCCTGGTGACAGGCTGCGCAACCTTGGGTAATGATGGTTTGGCCCGGGTTGGCAGGATCGGGAATCGAACGACCATGCGGTGCCGGGGTTACGCCACCCTTTGTGGAATCGGTATTGATTGCGTAAGTGGGTATGTAATGGCCGTCATTCGGATTATCAATAGCCTTGCCGTGACAATGGACACAATCCTGGTTGGCGGCATAGGTTGACATGTGGTGCGGTGACTGGCCGGTATGGCAGTTTAGGCAGTTACGGAAATCCTGGAAGGTGAAACCTCCGCCCGGAGCAGGAATCAGCACGTGGCAACCGGTGGCGAGCGTGGTTGGGGTGACTGCCGCAGTGTTGTAACAGCTTACGGCGGGGACCGTGGTGTTGATCAGGTTGTGGTGCAGTGTAACCAGCACCGCATTCTGTTTGTCTTGTGCGGGATCGGTTCCTCCATGGCATCCTAAACAATCCGGAACCGCGAAAGATGCGAATTTGGTGTCGTAGATGAAGTTATTCTGCACCACCGGTGGTGGCACAGCTGCCCAGAGAACGGTGGCCATTCCCATAACCAGGGTGGTTGGCAGCAACAGTCTAATCAGATTCTTTTTCATTTTTTAGGTACTCCTCGTTTTTTTTAACTTCAGTACTCTTTGCGGATCTGAATTAAGTGTGCCTTCCATCACCTCCTTAACCTGTTTCTACCATCCGGAGTAGTCCTTTTCAGGACAGAAACTGTTGTAATGGGATGCGAAACCAATTCCTGCAATGCACTTTTAACCATAAAAATCTGATATTGAAACACTCCGCATCCCCACAACCATTTTGAATAATGGCCCGGTTCCCGGGTTGCTGCAACGCAGCAAAGCGGGCCAGTCAGTTTCAGTGTTTGGGCTTCAGCAGTCTAAAATCGAGAAAACGGGGTGAGGCCTCACCCGATCCATTTCACGGCTTTAGCACGGATGAACATTTGCTGAACCAACTACACATGGTTTCACGTACGCACGTTTTTTCATAATTAACCTCCTTTCCGGTATCCCAAGAATGAATTGTTTTTGAGTCCTCATTATCCAGCTACCAGGATGTTTTGGTATTCCATTGCTGAGTCGCATCATTGTTTTCATGACAGGTGAAGGAGTTGTTAACGGTTAATCTTCCACTTTCGCCGACTAGTGCCGAATAGCTGCCCGGCATGTGGCCCGAGCCACTGCCTTCACTGCCACGGTAGCTCCCCGCTATTATCGGATTGGCGTTGTTAGCGACACGACCTCTATGTTTTTTATCAAGGCAGTTGGTTACCATCAGACGAGGGAGGCTGGCGTTGTGCGCTGCATGACACTTCGAACAGGTGTAGTTGTGCTCTATCGTCGTGTTGGCTGTTTTCCAGCCCTTGACCGATTCGTGGATTCTGTTTTTATCCTTCCAGGTATGGGTAGTGCCGTTTGTCAGGGTCTGTTTCGCGTGACAGTTGAGGCACAGACCGGCAAATTGCGCGTCCGTCTGGGTAACGCCGCTCAAAACCGCATTTAATTTAGCGGTGGTTGAAAACGTGTTCTGGTCGATCTTGTAGGACTTCTTTGCCGCGTTCAGACTGTCCAGCTTGGCCTGACTTCTGGTCGGACCTTCGTAGTCACCGGTGTAACCAATTGCAGCAATCGCGATGTAGCTCTGATTGTCGGCGGTTGATACGTCTTCCTTGTAGGGAGAGGTGACCCAGGTGCCCTTCAGCAGCGGGACGGCGTAGTCCTTGTTTGCTCCAAGGGTCGGGCTGACGCCGTGGGGATCATGACAAGGAGTGCAGAGACCACCGATGGCGTGCGCGGGCGGCGAGGAAAGCGCTGAAGATGTCCCGAAATGTCCACCCATGTTGGCAGTGGCTTTGTATGGAAACATCAGCTGGCGACCGAATGTGCCGTTGCCGAAGAAAGGCGTATCCGCGAAGCCCATGATCTGCTGGGTGGCGCCGTAGGTCGCCTTGAAGCCCCAGGGAGTGATGCCGACCGTGTCCTTCATGTGACAGTCAAAGCAGATGCCGGCACCCGGATTGTAACTGTTGTGTCCGGCAGTGCTGCCGCCGGCCGCCGGCTTGTAGGTCATGGCGTAGCCGCCTTTGCCGGCAACGGTGTCTTTCAGGATGCCACCGTTGGTAGTGGCGCTGGTGTAGCTGGTGGTGGTTCCTGTGACAGTCGAACCATGGGAGTTGTGGCAATCAAAACAGAGTACGTTGGATGCAGCCAGACGATCCGGCCAGGTTTC
>JACMKN010000140.1 GCA_014380135.1 Deltaproteobacteria bacterium | reverse complement strand
TGGGGGGGTGCTCCATGAAGGTCGCCATGGGACAGCCGGCCGAGCATTTGCCGCACTGGAAACAGCGACGGACCGACGTGCCCGACAGGGCCTCGACCTTGCGCACAAAGTCCACGTCCATCGTACCCTGCGAGATGATCATCTTTTTCTTTTTCATATTATTCCTGTCTCTTTATGGCGGAGCGGAGTTTCAGCTTTAATTAGCAAGAGCCACGCCATTTCCATAAGGGCCTGATTTACATGGATTCATATCTTTGGATGGGCTGATTGCCGGCAGTCGCAAGATCAACCATGAGGAAAATGTCTACGGAATCGGTGCGGCATGTGGAGATTGTCGCCAGGATATGCTGCCGACAGGCGGGAGGGGTTTTACTGCATATATTCCCTGTCCATGGATTTATAGCTATCCGGATGAGTGCTGATATTCCGTGTTGCTGACGTTCACCCATACGCCACGCTCCGACGGCGGGACAGTCCGGCTGTTTCGGCGAATGAGCGAGATGCCGGAGGAATCCAGTTTGTCTCCCTTCCGGAGCAGGAGCACTCCTGCCGCACTGACCACGTCGCGTGAGAGCACCAGGCCGGAAATCAGTTCAGTGGGGGCAACCTCGGCCTCCCCTGTCACGTGGGCCTTTTCCCCCTCGAAATAAAGTATGCGCGTGATCCCGGTAAAGTACGAAATGAGTTTGGGATCGAGGAGCGTACCGGCATGGAGCCGCGCCTTCATGAGGGCGTACTCGGCCCGCTCGCCGCTTACGGAGTTCGCCGCACATTCTATGAAATCCGCTATTGCCACAAGGCGGGCGCCAAGGGGGATCTCCTCGCCCTTCAGGCCGTCGGGAAAGCCGCTCCCGTTATAGGCTTCATGATGTCCACGAACCATGAGTCCTACATCGTGGAGCTCTTCCAGGGAGTTGAAAACAGCCTGGCTCCGAACCGGATGCTGATGATATTCCGCTAGTTCGTTGGCCGTCATATCCGCTTCGTGCTGCTCAGACGCAGCGCGCACGGTTCCAAACTTCCCGACATCGTGCATGAGTCCGGCCAGCCTGAGCTTGACCACCGCCTCGGCTCCGAGGCTCACCTTGCGCGCGGCATCTCCGGCTAACTCGCTGACTGCACGGGCATGGGCGCCGTGACGGTCTTCCATCAGTTCGAAGGCGCCCGACAACAGCTCCACTGCCTGTAAATACCCGTGCAGCCCCGAAGCACGCTCTTCCGCGGACATAAGCGTCTGAGTCTTTTCGCGGATGGTCGCACAGCTCTGTAACAGCCGCTTCTTGAGATTGGTATCCACTCCTCCACCGCAGCCTGTGCCTCTTTGAGGGCCAGCTGAGTCCTGACGCGAGCCTGCACAACGGCGGCGTTGATCGGTTTGGTGATGTAGTCCACCGCCCCGGCTTCGAACCCGTTGGTTTCATCGCCGGTCTCTTGCAAGGCGGTCACAAAGATGACGGGAATTTTTTTGGTGACCTCGTCCGCCTTGAGAGCCCGGCAGACTTCATAGCCGTCCATTTCCGGCATCATGATATCGAGCAGAATCAAGTCCACCGGCGTTGTTCGGGCAATTTCCAGCGCCTTGCTTCCCCGCGTGGCAGCTTTAATGATGTATTCGTCCTTCAGAACGCCCTTGAGGATATCGATGTTCTCCGGGGTATCGTCCACTATCAGAACAGTTCTGCTCTTTTCTCTCTCGTCGGTCATGATGGCTCCCCTATTCCAGCCGGTTCCAGTTCGTTCATCATTGAATTTAATGTTGTCAGTGCTTCGTCAAAATCGTAGTCGGCAATGCTTTTTTCAAGGCAAACCACCATCTCCTCCATAGCGACGGCCGCGACCAGATGCGGCCGGCATTCCGCCAGGTAATCGGCGGCCTCGCTGTCGCTGTCGAGTACATACTGCTCCAGCTTTTTCAGCATAGGTCCGACGTCAACCAGGGAAGTCGGGACAGTTGCGAAGGGAACAGGCGACGGAGTTTCTTTCGCCAGGCTCGACTCCAGCGTTGCCATGATCACCCGCAGCGATGTCGCCAGACGAATGAGACTGTCGCCCGATTCTAATCCACGGTGCAGATCCTGCTCAACCGCCAAGGCCGCCTCTTGTAGTTCCGCTGCCCCTATAGTGCCGGCCAATCCCTTCAAAGAGTGGGCGATCCGCTCGGCGCCCAGGCGGTCTCCGGATTGCAGCGCCGCGCTGATTCGCTCCGGCGCGCTGCTCTGTCCATCTCTGAATTTATTGAGAACATCAAGATAAAGTTTTACCTTGCCGCCGACCCGCCGCAGGGCACCGGCCGTGTCAATTCCCGGAATATCCATGAGTGTTGCGGTGTCCGGGATTTCATCGCCACTCTTGCGTGCACCCTCCCGCAGCCCCGGAAGGTGGGGCAGCTGGCGACAGATGGATTCCATCAGGTCCCGCGGTTCGATCGGTTTGGTCACGTGATCGTTCATACCGGCATCCTGGGTGCGTTGCCGCTCCTCGGCAAAGGCATGGGCGGTCAGGGCGATGATCGGGAGTTCGCTGAAGCGGTTGTCTTCCCGGATCAGGCGGGTAGCCTGGATCCCATCCATCTCGGGCATCTGGATATCCATCAACACCACGTCAAAGCGTTGGTCGCCGTTCACAACCATTTCCAGCGCTTCACGGCCGTTACCGGCCACTGCGACCCTGGCGCCCACCATCTCCAGCAGTTCGCAGGCGATCTGTCTGTTGAGCTCGTTATCTTCCACCAACAGCAGATGGAGAGCCCCGAAATCATAGCCTTCTCCCACGACGGTTTTTGCGCCTGTAGCGGCAGCGTGTTGGCCGGGTGCGAAGAGCCTGATGATAGTATCGTACATGTCCGACTGGGTCATGGGTTTGTGGAGAAAGTCTGTAGCGCCGGCCGCCAAAGCCTCGGCGCGCTCCCGCTCCTTGCCGAAGGCGGTAAGCATGACGAAGTGCGGACAGTTCTGCAGGCTGTTGTCATTCTTGATGTTGCGGATGGTTTCGATGCCGTCCATGTCCGGCATTTGCCAGTCCATCAGCACCAGATGGTAAGGCGACAGGGCGTCGTGAGCCCGTACGGCCTGGATGGCTTCCGCTCCGGAATCCACGACCTCAACCTCGACCGGTAGAAAGCCGAGGAGCTTTTTCAGCACCAGGCGGCTGACCTGGCTGTCATCAACAATAAGGATACGCAAGCTGCGAATTATATCGGGAATAACCCATGGATCGGCCGCTGTCGTTGACTGGCCAAAAGAGACAATAAAACTGAAGCTGCTTCCCTGGCCGTCCACACTCTCCACCCGGATGTCCCCTCCCATCATCTCTACCAGGCGCTTGCTGATGGAGAGACCCAGCCCGGTCCCACCGAAGCGGCGGGTGGTCGTACCATCAGCCTGGGTAAATGGCTGGAAGAGCGTCCGTATCTGCTCAGGGGTCATGCCAATGCCGGTGTCCCGGACTGTGAAGCAAACCTGCAGATCATCCTGTGAGTGTCCGACCAGGTCAATGCTCAGTTCCACTTCGCCCGATTCCGTAAACTTGATGGCGTTGCCAAGCAGATTCATGAGCACCTGGCCCAGTCGCACCGGGTCGCCGATCAGATAGGGCGGAACATCGGCCGAGTGTGAGAGCAGGAATTCGATCCCTTGCTCCAATGACTTGTGCTGGATGACGGAGATCACCTGGGTAAGAACAGCTTCCAGCGGAAACTCGATTCGCTCCAGCTCCATCCGGTTGGCTTCGATCTTGGAGAAGTCCAGAATGTCGTTGATGACGCCCAGCAGCGATTTCCCCGAGTTGTGGATTTTTTTGACGTAATCGTTCTGTTTCGGGGAGAGGCTGGTCTTGAGGGCCAGGTCGGAGAATCCGATGATGGCGTTGAGAGGGGTGCGGATTTCGTGCGACATGTTGGCCAGAAAGGCGCTCTTGGCGCGGTTGGCTACTTCGGCTCTATCCCTGGTTATTAGAAGTTCCTCTTCCGTCTGCTTTCGTTCGCTGATTTCGTGATGGAGACGTTCGTTCAATGTTTCCAGTTCGACCGTCCGTCTCTCCACTTCTTCAGCATGAGAATGCAATACCTCATTCGCTGAATATAACTCTTTTTCAGACATCTTACGCCGCAATTCCCGGCTCCAGAGTCCCAACACTGCAACGATCACGATAAGCGTCCATACAGAGAGGATTCCAAAGTAGAGACGTCTCGCATTTTTCTGTTTGCGGAGCCTCTCTGCCTCAATAATCTTCTCCAGAGCCGAAGATTTTGTGAGCACCGTCCCGAAAACCTTGTCAAAGCGCAGATTTATATCAGATTCGATGCCGGATTTTTCAGGTGTTCTTATCCGCTCCAATGTCAATTCCTTCATTTCCACCAGCGCGGCTTTTATGCCTTCTGCCTGAGCCCGGCTCTCGGGGTTCTTCAAGGGGTCTACAAGCACGCCATGTTCAGTTCCCCCCCCGATCAGGGCCGTGTCGGTCAGGCTCAGGGCTGTTTCAAATTCTTTCCAGATGCTCTTCATGTCAACTTCCGGATTACCTCCGAGGAATTCTTCCAGCCAGAGATGGAACGACAAGGTATGTATCTGAACTTCCTCGAGCACGCCGTTAACTATATAATCCATTCGCTGTTTCTCGTTGATCCGGCCGGTCCATAACAGCAAACCGATCGAAAGCGAACCCAGAAAGAGAACAACAGCAGGCATCCAAAGCCCCTGCGTAAAGGTCTTGATAAATATTTTAACCTGTCCAGCGACTCCCTGACCTTTCATAGCGCATCCTCCGGGGATAATGACGGTATCAGTGCTACGACATCGGCGAACTGCTGTTTGACCTCAAGTATCTCGGGTATTCGTTTGGAAAACGCCTCAACCAGCGCCGGGTCGAAGTGACTGCCGCTGCACTTTCGAATTTCCGCAACCGCCTCCTCCACCGGCCAGGCCTTTTTGTAAGGTCTGACGCTGGTCAGCGCGTCGAAGACGTCGGCCACCGCGATGATGCGGCCGATCAGGGGGATGTGCTCCTGCTTCAATCGCCGGGGGTAGCCGCTGCCGTCCCATTTCTCGTGGTGGGTATATGCGGCGACGGCGGCGGTTTTCAGCAGTTCACCGGGATGGTCACCGATGATCTTGTAACCGATGTAGCTGTGGGTGCGCATGATGTTCCACTCTTCGTCGTCCAGTTTGGCCGGTTTGAGCAGCACCCGGTCGGGAATGCCGATCTTGCCGACGTCGTGCATGGGTGCCGCGTGCAGGACCAGCTCCGCCTCGCCGGCTGAAAAGCCGTATTCCAGGGCGATGAGCTGGGAGTAGCGGCTCATCCTGATGACGTGCAGGCCGGTTTCGTTGTCCTTGTATTCGGCAGCCCGCCCCAAGCGCCTGATGATCTCCAGACGGGTGTCGTTGAGTTCGGCCGTGCGTTCCCGCACCTTGTCCTCCAGAACCCGGTTCTGATCGTAGAGGGCCAGATGGGTCTTGACTCGGGCCCGGACTATGGCAGCACTGACCGGTTTGCTGAGATAATCCACGGCGCCGCAGGCAAAGCCGTTAGACTCATCCTCGATCTCTCCCCTGGTCGTGACGAATATGACCGGTATCCGCCGGGTCAAGGGATTCTCTTTGAGGCGGCGGCAGACTTCGTAGCCATCCATTTCCGGCATCATCACGTCCAGCAGGATCAGGTCGGGAGGAGTTGCCGACTCGGCGATCCCAAGTGCCTTGCGACCGTTGGTGGCGGCCTTGACTGTATAATCCTCCTTGAGAATGGAAGAAAGAATATCGATGTTGGCGGGTATGTCATCAACGACCAGTATTGACTGTTTTTGCTGGTTTTTCATCGTTGCACCCCTTTTACAGCTGAAATCAGCTAGCTTTGCTCTGTACCCATGATCGCGGTTTCTTATGAAAGTACCAGGTCAACCTGTCGTCTCAGGCACAAAAAACGGGTTGCAGAATATCATCAGATATTTCGGCAACCCGGCTGTCTCAGTGAGACCCTATGGCTTTCCGCCCCATCCTTGCGAATGGTTTAGTATTGTCGGCTAAACGCTATTTGGATATGCGTATTTTCAAGCGATACTCCAGCCTGATAGACAAGTCAAAGAAAAACATTCCTTTTGTAAAGACATGCAAACGGCCCGAAGTTGCGGCACTTGACCGATCTAATCATGTGATTCAGATCACCTTCATGACGAGCATGGTCACGTCATCCTCCTGGGGAGCTGTCCCCCGGAATATCGAGACCTCCCGGAGTACGGCGTCGATGATCGCCTGGGGTGCTTCGGAATGCCTGGCCTGAACGATGGCGCACAGCCGGTCGATCCCGAACTGTTCGCCGGAACTGTTCTCGGATTCCAGGATGCCGTCGGTATGAAGAAAGAGCATATCCCCGGGCTGCATCCGGATCTGCTTCTCCTCGAAGACCTCACCTTTTCTGACTCCAAGGATCAGTCCTTCCGCGTCAAACTCCCGGGGCCCCCCGCCCAGGGTAAACAGCAGGGGCAACACATGGCCGGCGTTTGAATAGGCCAGGGTGCGGGTCAGGGGGTCGTATTTGATGAAGAAGAGGGTAATGAAGAGCCCGGACTGGTCGAGATCTTCGTAAAGCAGGTCGTTGAGAAATGCCAGCATATCGCCGGTACTGGAGAAGGAGTGAACCCGGGAGCGCAGCAGCGAGCGGAACTCGACCATCATCAGGGCCGCGCCGATACTGTGGCCGGAGACATCGGCGATGACCAGATCAACCTGACCGTCTTCACGCAGGTAGTAGTCGTAATAATCGCCTCCCACATGGGTGGCCGGCACACAACACCCCGCCAACTCGACGCCCGACAACACCGGCGGGGCAGCCGGCAGAAGTGAAAGCTGAATCTGGCGGGCCAGTTCCATGTCGCGCAGCATCCGTGAATTTTCCAGCAGCACTTTCTCGGCTCGCAACCGCTCCGTTATGTCACGGGCCACCGCCACCCCGTACAACTCCTTGTTGAAGGTAACCAGGCGAATCGTGATCTCGACCGGAATCCAGCCCCCGAAACATTTGTTCAAGCGGGTGATGATGGTGTCCTGATCCGAGCCATGTTCCTGCCCGACCGTGGCGAGTTCGCAAATCCTGGTCAGCGTCTCCTCGGGGACAAATTTATCAAGGGGCGAGGAAAGTATCTCGCGCCGCGAACAGCCTAGCTGCCGGCAGGTCGACTCATTGACGTCGATCAGCGCGCGGTCTGGGAAATGAATCAGGAATATGCAATCGTTGCTCTGATCCAGCAGGGCCTTGAACCGCTCCAGTTCATCGAGTTTATGCTGAAGTTCCGGATAATAGGTCTTGCGCAGGGAGTCTTCGCCGAATCCGGCCAGTTTTTTCTGCAAGACGTCCCGCGGGTCGTTAAAATCATAGTGATTCTTCATACACCACCTCGATGTCCCGCTGGGAGGCCTTTCTCGGGTTGGTCGCCATGCAGGGATCTTTCAGGGCATGGCTTGTGAGGAAGTTCATATCACTGCGGCTCACCCCCAGATCGTTCAGTGTCCGCACGATGCCGGCCGCTTTTTTCAGCTCTCTGACGTGGTTGAGCAGGGCCGTTTTTTTCTGACGGGAGTTCATCCCGCGCAGGTCCAGCCCCATGGCCACGGCAATGTGCTCAAAGCGCTCCGGCGCTGCCGGCATGTTGAATTCAATGACGTGGTCGAGCAGGATGGCATTGCACTCTCCGTGCGCGTTATCGAGCGCCCCGCCCAGACTATGGGCCATGGCGTGGTTGGCCCCCAGGATGGCATTGGAAAAGGCCAGTCCCGCCTGCAGACTGCCCTGCATCACATGGGTGCGCAGCTCCAGGTCAGCCAGGTTTGCGATGGAGGGGAGCAGATTCGAGGTAATCAGGCGGATCGCTTCAATGGCGTGCACATCGGTCATCGACGAGCGGGCCGTTGAAACGTAGGCCTCAATGGCGTGGGTCAGGGCATCCAGGCCGGTGCAGGCCGTCAGGTATGAGTCCATGGTGGACAGGGTTTCCGGGTCGATTAACGCCAGGTCAGGCACCACCGACTTGCTGACAATGGCAATTTTGACCTTTTCCAGCGGATTACTGATAATGGCGAACTGCGATACGTCAGCCGAGGTCCCCCCGGTAGTCGGTACGCAGATCAGGGGCGGCATGGGTACCTTGACCATATCCACACCTTCAAACAGCAGGATGTGCCTGTCGTTGGAAGTGACGATGCCGATGCCCTTGGCGCAATCGATGGGGCTGCCGCCACCTACGGCAATCAGCGCATTGCACCCTTCCGCCTGGTAGACCGCCACACCGGCCATGACCTCATCAGACTTGGGATTGGATGTAACCCCTGTGAACAGGGCAAAGGGCAGTCCGACCGCTTCGAGGCTGTCGGTCACATCACGGGTCCAGCCAGCGGCAACCACGCCCGGATCGGAGACAACCAGAACTTTGCGGCCTCCCAGATTCTTGGCATAGCGTCCGGCCAGACGACGAGACCCCACACCGAAAACGAACTCCGGTGCAACGAATTTCCGCAATACAAACTCATCCTGTCCCATGACGCCGATCTCCCTCTACTGTATTAAATAAGAGCAATTCGTAAATGATATTCAGTATACCATTAGCCGTTGAATTTAGCATCCATCAGCGCGGGATGTTTTGCCGGCAAAACTCCGGACTTGAAAACACGAACGGCCCACCGAGGCGGGCCGTTCGTATCAACGGTGTACTACATAAAGACCAATTACAGCCCCAGTGACTCCTGTTTTTTGCCTGCATCGGGGAAGAACAACGGCGCACCGAACTTGTCAACTCCGAAGCGGCCGATAATCTCCTGGGTTTTCTTCGCTACCATGAAATCGGCAAAATCCTTGCCACCTTTGGCATTTACTTTGGGCCACTTGACCGAATTGAGTTCAATGATATGATAGACGTTAAGCAGTTTACCGTCACCCTCCACAAGAATTCCAAGCCCGAGCCCCTTTTTCAGCGACAGGTAGGTAGCGCGGTCAGTTATGGTGTAGCCCTTCTTCTCGGCGGCCACGTTCAGAGTCTGCCCCATACCGAGGCCGGACTGCTGGTACCATTTCTGCCCCTCCGGTTCGATTGCAGAAGCTTTCCAAAGACCTTTCTCCTTGGCATGTGTACCGGAATTATCACCACGGGAGACGAAAACGGAACCGGATTGCGAGATACGCTTCATGGCGTCAGCCGCTGAAGCACCCTTGATCCTGGCGGGATCAGCGGGCGGACCAACGATTACGAAATCATTGTGCATCACCAGGCGGCGGGAAACGCCGAACCCTTCTGTCATAAACTTCTTCTCGGCATCGGGGGAATGCACCAGCAATACATCCGCCTCCCCCTTCTCTCCCATCTTCATGGCCTGGCCGGAGCCGACCGAAATGGTCTTGACCTGAAAGCCGCTCTCTTTTTCAAACAACGGCACCAGCACATCCAGCAGGCCGGAATCCTGTGTGCTGGTGGTGGTGGCCAGGATGACTGTTTTCGGGGAAGCAAAAGCGACTGTTCCATAAATAAGGATTGCGAGTGTAGCAACGAGTGTCGTAGTACGGGTCAGCATCTGTTTTGTGTTCATGAAATCTCCTCTATCTGATTAAATTGTGCTGCATTATGTCTCAGCCTGAACTGCCAGAATTACACTTGAAGCCTTGAACAGGGCGGTGGCGGAATCGCCAGTCTTTAACCCCATCCCATCTACACTTGCTTTGGTGATAATGGCATGCAACATGACACCTCCCGGTAGCTCAAGACCTACTTCCGCATTTACCGTACCGAGATCAACTTCTTTTACTATTCCCTCAAATACATTTCGAGTGCTGAACTTTAAATCAGGCTTCCCTTTGGCAAGAATCACCAACGGGGACTTGATGATCGCATACGCTTCGCTGCCGATCTTGAGTCCGAGATGTGCAACACTTTCATTGGTGATAACTGCCACAATCTCCTGATCTGCCGGCAGAGTCAGTTTTATCTCCGAATTCACAGATCCCGGTTTGATTGCGGTTACTTTCCCGGACAACATATTTCTGGCGCTGATGTTCATTATAAGCCTCCTCGTTGCGTTAATAGACTGCTTGATTGATTATACAACCAATTCGAGGAAACTTAAGAACGTTAACAAACGTTCTCCTTTAATTACGTAACGTCTGCAAACTTCTCGGTCTTGTGTATGGTTGACATCTTCTTCATACTGTTGATCCCGAATCGGCAGGCCTCGAAGGCATCCTCGCTGTTGGGAGAACTGGCGGCTACCAGAGAAATGATATCGCCAACTGCCAGACATCCGGTGCGCCGGATCAGCAGCACATCCTCCAGTTTCCAGCGCCGTTCGAGTTCCCCGGCAATACCCTCCATCTCTGAAATTGTGTCGCCTTGAGCCCTGTAATCGATTGCGGTGGTGGACTTGCCCGAACCGGCCTGATGCTTTACTACCGCATAATGAAAAACAACGGAACCGGAGAAGGCCGAGCAGATGGAATTGTAGACTGCTGACGGGTCTATGGGTTTATCCACAAGTTTTACCATTTTACAACCTCCTTTTTTGAAACGCCCAAAACACAAAAACCCCTTCTCTCAATAGAAAAGGGGCACAGACAAACCACGGGTTGTGGACCGTCAGGCACGAGTTCCCCTTTTCAAAGGAGGGCGGCGCTGTTTCCGGCGACACCCGCAGGTCGCAGGCCATGAGGATTTATCCCTGGTAGGCTGTGCGACTCGGAGACTGGCAAAATGTGGCGGCACTATAGCGGGAACGATTTATTCTGGCAAGCTTGAAATACTCTTTTACTTCCAGCCGAATGCGCAAATGTAAAATATATGGGCGCAGCCGACTGCGCCCATACCGTGATAATCAGGATTGCAGTTTATTTAAAAACGAGTCAGGCCGCCAGCCTTCTGCGTGCCAACCGCTTGATATTGAGCAGGTTCTTGTAGCCAACGTTTTCGGTGGTGATGTTGCCGCCCATTGCGCCGCATCCCAGAGTAAGCGATGGAACCAGTGAGTTGTACAGGGCGCCGATGGTGCCGTGTACGGAGGGCTGGTTCCAGACTACACGGTTGGCATGCACTTTAAGTGCAAACTCATGTGCCACCTCTTCATTCTCGGTGAAGATAACGGCCGAGTGACCGGCGCCGCCGAATTCAAGCTGTATTGCTGCGGCGTTAATGGCCTCTTCCTTGGAGTTGGTGATGAACCAGCCCAGTACCGGTGAGAGCTTCTCGCGGCTCATCCAGTCTTCCCCGCCGGTGGTGGTCAGGGGCACCATCAACAATTTCCTGTCTGCCGGTATGTGGAAGCCGGCCAGCTCGGCTATGACCTGAGGACTCTTGCCGACGATGGCCATATCAGGAACGCCTCTTTCCTTGTCGAACATGACGGATTCCAGCTTGTTCCTTTCTGCTTCGTTACAGAGATAGGCGCCATTCCTTTCAAAGAGTATCAGAGCCTTTTCGGCAATATTACGATCGTCGAAGATCACCGACTGGTCAGAGGAGCAGATGGTGCCGTTGTCGAAAGTCTTGGAGGCGATAACATCTTCCACGGCCATATGCAGATTGGCGGTCTTTTCAATAAATACCGGCACTCCACCCGGTCCGACACCCAGGGCGGGGTGGCCGGAACTGTAGGCTGCCTTGACCATGGCACCGCCGCCAGTGGCGATGACGATGTCAACGGCAGGGTGTTTCATGAGTGCATCGGTTGCCTCGATTGAAGGTGCGGTAACCCACTGGATACAGTTCTGTGGGGCGCCGGCGGCCACGGCGGCGTCCAGCATGATCTTTGCGGCGGCCTCACTGCATTTCTGGGCACGAGGATGGAAGGCCAGAATGATCACGTTGCGTCCCTTGAGTGCTATCAGGGATTTGAACATGGTGGTGGAAGTCGGGTTGGTGGTCGGTGTGATGGCTGCGACGATACCGAACGGTTCTGCTATGGAGATTATGCCGTCTGTTTCATCGATGACGCCGACCGACTTGCCGTCTTTCATGTAGTCGTAGACCACTTGAGTGCCGAAGTGGTTCTTGATGACCTTATCTTCCACGTTGCCAATACCGGTCTCTTCGACCGCAAACTCGGCTAGATAGCGCTCGTTGGCAACGCCGGCCCCGGTCATGGCCTTGGTTATCTGGTCGACCTGCTCCTGGCTGAACCCCCTGAACTCCTCTAACGCCTTGCGTGCCTTTACAATCATTCTCTCAATCTGCAGTTGAACTGTTGCCATGACTTGATTCTCCTTTTGTGTATCGGGGTGATTTATTGACCCTCAGAATTATTTGTGCGGTTGCACTTACCCTGATAGAGCAGTGTACGTGCCAATATATAAAACGTTTTTTTATACATAACATTTTAATAAGAGCTTTATTGATATTGCCCAGGATTATCGGCGGGTTGACTGAAATTCCAGTTTCATAAACAAAGGCAAATGACAGCAGTTTACAGCAAGCATGACCGACCATATGCTCCATAACGAAACACATCGAAATCTGAAGTGCTCCACAACGGGACACATAACATTGTTTTGTGGCATACAAATGGCAAGTATTATTCTATAGAACAGATGCAGACCCAGATTGTAGAATTAATCCACACCACTGGTTCCATGGAGAATATAAATGGGAAGTTTTGCAGCAGAAAAGCTCGAAAGTGTCCGCAAGGCCCGAGAAGAGTTTCTGACCCACGGTTTAATCCCGGCCGGGGTCGTTACCGACACAATAATCCGCTCCTGGCAGCGCTCGGCGGAGCGGGGCATCGGTATCGAGCGGGGCGAGACCCGCTGCACCCCGCGCTACGACCTGATGCATCGCCGGGAGATGAACAATGTTCTTCTTCTCCGCTCACAGTCGGTTATGGAAAACCTTTATCACGAGATATGCGGCACTTCCAGCATGGTGCTGCTGGCCGACAGCGAGGGGGTCATACTCCACTCCATCGGTGACCCGGATTTTGTGGACCAGGCCCAGAAAGTGTACCTGAAACCGGGCGGCATCTGGTCGGAGGGGGTTAATGGCACCAATGCGATTGGAACCGCACTGGAAGAGCAGGCAGCGGTTCACGTACACAGCAGTGAGCACTTCATTGACAAAAACCGTTTTCTCAGCTGTTCCGCCACCCCGATCTTCAATCCGAAGGGCGGCCTTCTGGGGGTCCTGAATGTTTCCGGTGATTACCGCGTTCAACAGCAGCACACCATGGCACTGGTGCGGCTTTCGGCCCAGATGATAGAAAACCAGATGTTCGCCCCCGAATTCCCGGAAGACATCATCATCAGCTTCCATCTGCGGCCGGAATTCATCGGATCACTTTACGAGGGGATCGCCGTATTCTCCCCCGATGGCCATCTGGTGGCCGCGAACCGCAGCGCCCTGCTGCAACTGGGACTGGACCGATTCCGGATGATGGGACAGACCGTTTCGTCACTATTCAAACTCACCCTTGCCAAGCTGCTGGAACAGTCCCGCTTTGTGCCACAACCGGTACTGAAGCTGCCGCTCCTTTCAGGTGTGGAGTTATTCGGCCGGGTCTGGCCCGGCACAGCAGCCTCTCCGGTCAGATCCCTGCCCATCGGCTCTCAATTGGCAGCAGTTGATAAACCGACTGTAGTTAAAAACAAGCCGGGCGATTTCGCGCTGGATGATCTTGAACATGGTGATCCGAAGATGCGGGCCGTAATCACCAAGGCCCTCCGGGTCGTGGGGCATGACATTCCTATCATGATCGAGGGTGAATCCGGGACCGGCAAGGAACTCCTGGCCCGGGCCCTGCACCTGGCCGGGCCACGGAAGAACGGCCCGTTCATCCCGATCAACTGCGCCGCGATCCCGGAAGGACTGATCGAGTCGGAACTGTTCGGCTACCAGGAAGGTGCCTTTACCGGTGCCCGTCGCAAAGGGCAGATCGGCAAGATCAGGGAAGCCGACCGGGGCACGCTGTTTCTGGACGAGATCGGAGAGATGCCGCTCCAATTCCAGGCCCGGCTGCTGCGGGTGCTGCAGGACCGCAAGGTGACTCCACTGGGCGGCAGCGGCAGCCACCTGGTTGACATAGCGGTAATCTGCGCCACCAACCGGCGGGTCCGGGACGCGGTTGCGGCCGGCAGCTTTCGCGAGGACCTCTACTATCGCCTGAACGGTCTGCTGCTGACACTGCCGAGACTGCGGGAACGGGACGACAAACTCCTGCTGGCCGGAAAGATCCTTGAAAATCTATGCACCGGGAAAAGAACTGTTTCGATCCATCCGGACGTACTGCGCATGTTCGAGCAGCATAGCTGGCCCGGCAATATCCGACAGATGCACAACGTACTGAGAACCGCCGTCGCCCTGCTGGGTGAACGCAGTGAAATCTCGCTGGATGACCTCTCCGAGGATTTTCTGGAGCAGGCCGGACCGGCTACCGTCAGAAACGGTGGCGATGCATTGCTGGCCGAGATGGAGGCGCGTCTCATATCATCGACGCTTGACCGGACCGGGGGGAATATTGCGGCGGCAGCCAGAAAAATGGGGATTGGAAGAAATACTCTCTACAGGAAGTTGCGCAGTCTGGCGGAAGCAGACAGCCACGCGCCCGCACAAGACCGCTGACGAAATGATGAACACACAGACATAAACTATCGCTCATTGTCGAGCAGTTCCCGCACCTTCCGCAACAGTTCCAGGGGCTGGACCGGCTTCATGACAAGTTCCGCTCCCGTATCAAGCACATCGCGGCTCTGAATGATATCCAGGGTGTAGCCGCTGGAATAGAGGATCTTTACGTCGTCATCAATCAGCCTGATCTCGCAACAGGCCTCCTTGCCGCTCTTCTTGGGCATGATGATATCCATCAGGATGAGCTTGACCGTAGCCCTGTTTGCCCTGAACTTATCGACGGCGTCCTGTCCGTCCTCGGCAGGAATCACCGTGTAGCCGGAACCGGTAAGGACCTCCTGCATGAGTTTGCGTACACCAGGGTCATCTTCGGCCACCAGGATCGTCTCGCTGCCCCCTTTCGGCGGCGCCGGAGTAATGATCCGCTCACACTCGGCCAGTTCCCGCGCGATCAGGGGAATATAGATGCGGAAGGTGGTTCCGATCTGCGGTTCACTGTAGACATTAATAAAGCCGTGATGCTGTTTGACGATCCCATACACTATCGACATACCGAGGCCGGTGCCCTTGCCCACCTCCTTGGTGGTAAAAAAAGGCTCGAAGATCCTCTTTCTGGTCTTTTCATCCATGCCTATGCCGCTGTCGGATACAGATATCAGAGCATAGCGCCCCGGTTCGCCATATCCGTTAGCTTGAACGAAGGCTGCATCGATATCCAGAAGTCCGGTCCCGATGGTCAGCAGCCCCCCCTTGGGCATGGCGTCGCGGGCATTGGTGGCCAGGTTGATCAGAACCTGCTCGATCTGGCCACTGTCAACAACCACCGGCAGATTGTCTGCAGCGAGAATCGACCTGAGCTGGATGTCTTCTCCGATGATCCTGACGAGAAATCTCTGAACCTGCTCGACAATATTTTTGAGGTCGGCTGCCCGGGGTTTCATGACCTGTTTGCGGCTGAATGCCAGCAGACTGCAGGTCAGCTGGGCGGCCCTCTCCGCGGCATCGATTATCTGCTCCAACTTGTCCTTGTGAGGGGAGTCCGGCCCGAGATCCGTCTTCAGCATGCCGCCATAGCCCATGATCACCATCAGAATATTGTTGAAATCATGGGCCACTCCGCCGGCCAGCTGCCCGACCGCTTCCATCTTCTGGGACTGCAGCAGCTGTTCTTCCAGTTGTTTACGATCGGTAATGTCTTCCGCAATGCCCAACAGGTAGCGGGCATTGCCCTTGCTGTCAAAGAGCGGGATTTTCCTGGTGCGCAGGATGCGATCTTCACCAGACCTGGTCTTGATCGTCTCTTCCGGGATTTCAAGCAGGTCTCGGCGCGCAAGAACTTCCCGGTCCTTGCTGGAGAAAAATTCCGCCTGCTCCTCGGGAAACAGGTCGTGGTCGCCCCTGCCCAGCAGCTCATCCCGTGAGTAACCCAGCAGTTGCTCGCCGGCCTTGTTAATGGCGACATAACGGAGTTCAGCCGCATCTTTCGCGAAGACCATGGCAGGGATGTTGTCGACGATGTTTTTGAGAAAATTCTCGCTCTGGCGCAGCGCCTCGTCAGTCCGTTTGCGCTCGGTAATGTCCCGGGCCACCGCCAGCACATAGTCCTCATCATGAAAAGACATCCGGTTCAGAGTGATCTCGGCCAGAAAGCGTCCGCCACCCTTCCAGAGCAGGTCCGTTACCGCCAGAGTCCGTTCTCCGCCGCCACCCAAGGGCTGTTTGATAAGTTTTTCCGCCTCGGGACAGTTAGCCAGACCGGAGAGATCGAAAAGGGATGTTTCAAGGAACTCGGCGCGAGTCCAACCCATCTGACGACAGGCGGATTCACTGACGTCAGCAATCCGGCCGGTGACAACCTTGATCAGAAACAGGGCATCGTTACTGTGATCGATTAAGGCCTTGAACCGTTCCAGTTCCTCCAGACGCTGCTGCAATTCGGGATAATAGGTTTTGCGAATGGAGTATTCGCCGAATCCGGCCAGTTTTTTTTGCAAGGCGTACAAAGGGTCGAAAGTGTCATGGTAAGTTTTCATATTTGACCTCGATTTCTTGCCGTAAAGCCTTTCACGGACTGACGTGAGTTCACCCCGCGCAGATGGTGCTCTTTCACACAAAAAACGAATTCAGGGGAGGCAATCAATTGCAGTCGAAACATCTCTGGCATGACTTCCTCCAGATGCTGCTTACCTTAAACGGTTTTACTTTAGTACATACCCGGAAAATACTCAAAAAAAAACCGTCCCGGATTGGGGCGGCTTGTAAGTTTAAAGACAAAAACGGACGATCTATTGTTTTATATCAAGCGGCCAATTTTTCTTCAATGTTAACTTCACAGAAAGTATCTTTGTCGTTGTTCAGACATTTAGGACATTCAAGAGCGGCAAAATTGGCGCTGACCGTAATCGGGGTGAAGTCCCTGGCCTGGCTCTGGTAATAGCATATTCCACATTCAAACGTATTGTTATATTCCATGGTAGTCTCCTTTTTCATTCTGGTTGTAGTTGATCGGTGTTCTACTGCGCCCGTTTCATGTCTACATTCAAATAGATGCTGCGGCAAAACAACTTTTCAATCAAACGTTTGTTTTTGAACTCTTCATAAAAAAACAACCAAACAATTATCTGAGAACCCCCCGGGTGAATATATCCATAATGTGCCGGATCAGTTCCTCATCACGCTCCGATGAGTGGTCGACCAGTTCGGCCGTGGCCGGTTCAAGCAGAAAATAGAAGTTAATCATCCCGGCCAGGGCCAGTACCGTATCGGCCGGATTCAGGCCATCCCGGAACTTCTTATGGTCAAGACCGTCGGTAAAGGTATCCAGAAGCATCTGCACGACCCTTTTGATCGCCGGCTTGATAATGGTCTCGAAACAGGCGGTAGGATTGGTCAGTTCACTGGTGTAGAAGCGAAGCAGGTAGGGGTTCCTGCGATAGCGGGAAACCGTGGCACGCACATACAGTTCAAATTTTTGCAGCGTGTCAACTTCCATCTGCTGGATCTCTTCCAGTCTGCCCAAAATGGCAAACTGCTCCGTCAGCATAGCAGCATACAGACCCTCTTTGCCGCCGAAGTAGTACGAGATCATGGAAAGGTTTACGCCGGCCGCGCCGGCCAGTTCCCGGACACTCACGCCGTTTAAACCCTTCGCCGCAAACAACGGGACAGCTGCTGCAATCAGATTATTGCGACAATCGTTATCAGCCACACCCGTTCTCCCCATTCCGTACTGCATACTGCATCGACTTTAATTCAAACGTTTGATTGAGTTTGATTATACTCGCAATAAAATAAAATGCGAACATATTTTTTTTGCCGTAATCATCCAGAAAAACAGGCCCACCCGGCAACTTTTCAATAAATTAAAATCTGGCCGACTCTTTATCTTCACAGGTCAGATCCCGTTCAGTATTTCCAGGCGCTTGACCCGGTACTCATCTTCGGTTATGAGTCCCTGTTCCTTGAGTTCGTTAAGGGTCGCAAGTCGCTCGGCAGGCTTGCGTAAATCTTCATGCCGCTTTACGGGCTGCCTTGCTGCATCCTTTTTTTCAACAACGGTGGCCGGAAGGTCCGGAGCCTGCCACTCTTCGCCGAAAGCCATCCAGTCCCTGCGCACGAGGGGCGTATCCGTCAACAGCGTCCACTCACCTGGCGAGGCTTTCTGTCTGCTGCCGGGTGTAAATGGTGAGAGTCGGCGGTCATCGCGGTCGTTTATCTCCTGCTGGACCAGCCCGACAATCAGATTGAGCTTGCCGGACTTGTAAAAAATCCGACCGGTGGTCACCCTGGGGCTCCTGGCAAGACCATACAGGGCCTTGTGCAGGCCGATGACGGCAAACACCACATCCTCGCCGGGAGAGGCCTGTTGAAGAGCTTTTTGAAGATTTGGCACCAGAACCTGTACAGCCGCTTCGGTAAAAAGCGAGCCCGGCTTTTCACTTTCTGCAGAACGTACCTTGATGGAGGAAAGGATCGCTGCAAGCCTGTCCAGTGGCAACTCCAGCGGATGGTCATTGGCAACTGCCGGAGCATCCCCAGCCGGGTCCTGACGCTCCACCGCCACAAACTGATCACGGCTCTGCCAGATATTCCGTCGGGCGTCGGCGGCATACACCGCGTTTGAAGCAGCGCAGATCATTAGCACTGCTACCAACGCAAACCAGAACCGGATTGTATTTTCATAGATATGCACTGTCATAGATCCTCCCATCGAAACCTTATACCACACTTCCAATCCAATTTTTTTCATCAATCAAAAAACGGGGGCACCCCAAAGTGCCCCCGTCCGGACCATACTGTACTATTTGATCATTGTAACCATTAAAAAGGAAGCTTGCCGTATCCCATAAGACCAAAGGCCGGGGTCAACAGGCAGGTGAAAGTCAGACCAATGAACATGCAGGCCGCCACCTTGGGGTTGATCTTGCCGTAGGTTACGCCGGTTACGGTAAAACAGATAACCACAAAAGTCAGGTTCATGAATGCCAGATAGGGGGTTACGGCAATTATCGTACTTCCATCGGGCTTCAGTCCGCCGCCGGTGGCAAACAGATAGGCATAAACGGCACAGACGATGCCGACCAGCAGTGCGCCGTTGCCGACGGTACGCAGATCGGTAACACCCGTCAGAAGGGCGTGGCCAGTCTGCAGATACAGGACACCGAATACGAAAAGCAGTCCGGCGGTAAAGGGATCGGTAAAGACCGCAGCCTGAAGAGTCGCACCGATGACAACCAGGACACCCACAACGGCACTGACAAAACCGGTGCTTTTGGCCTCGCCGTAACCCAGAAAAAACATGCCGACCGGAATCCACATAATGCTGATCAAAACAAGCAGAGCTAACGTCATTGTCATTCTCCAAAATTGAAGTACAGTCCCGCGAAGGGAGCAAAAGGATACTTATTCGGCTGTGGTCGGATCAATCATGGTTCGTACTTCGGCAACGCTGTTGGCAGGAAAGCCGCCCTGTCTGGCATGCTCCAGCACCATCTCCCGGTTGGGGGCAATGTAGATGCAGTAAATCTTGTCGTCGGTCACATAGCTTTGTACCCATTGAATCTCTGGTCCGAGTTCGCTAAGGACGCTGCATGACTTCCGGGAGATAGCCTGTAATGTTTCAGCCGGCAATTGTCCCGCACCTGCAAGCTCACGTTCGATTACATATTTAGGCATGTCAATCTCCTTTGTTGAATTATGCTGAGCCCGTTACCAGTAGAACATGGTTCCCAATGCAAACTGATTGGAATGCTGCTTGGCTCCGTCATGCCAGGTATTCTGGGCATAAGAGTATTCAGCTATGAACTGCGTGAATTTGTTGAGGTTATAGGTCACGGTGGCGACCGCCGCTTCCTGGTTCTTGATCTGGGAGATAGTTGTGTCGGTCTTGTCGAAGTCGCTCTGTTCCTGACGGGACTGACCGTAATTGACACCCAGCATGACCGAAGGTGACACTTTGCAGGTGGCCTGGGCCAGGTAACCCCAGTGCGTTCTCTCTTCGCCGGCCGCATCCGTTGAGGTGGAACCCAGGAAGTCTCCGTCCTGTGCGCTGACCATGCCGAGTCCTTTGCCGCCGTAGCCGGAAAGCATCAGGTTGACACCGCTGAATCCGGCACTGACGCCATAGGCGCCGCCAATCGATTGGTTGTCCTGCCCTTTGCGGGCTACGACGCGGGTACCATCATCGCTGTCCCTGCGGGGTGCGGTCTGGTACAGGCCGGAAACCCAGGCCTGGACGGAAGTGCTGCCATAGGTCTTGGCGTAGGATATTTCTGCTTCCACGCGGGGCGAGTTGGTTTTGCCGGTATCGCCGCTGATCTTGTAGGGTTCACCTACACTGACGGCAATCTTGGTTCCGGCCAGATCCGGCGTGGTGTAGCGGAGTTGCGGTCCAAAGTTGGTGTAGAGATAGCCGTAACCGATATGCCCCAAAGTGGTATTGCCGCGGAAGGCGGGTCCCGGCACAACACCGGCCGTCAGCAGCGTCATGTCATTCAGGATATTCTTGCCCTGAAACAGGTTGAGGGCACGTCCGGCCAGCAGTTCGCCATAAGCGCCCTTGGCGGTGTAAAAAAATTCACGGAAGTCGATATTGGGAGAAGTATCAAAGCGATTGCCGCCCTTGTTCTGTATAGCGGGGTAAATACCGACCCGCACGGTCGAGTCCACGCCGTTGGTGGTGGGAGCCTTGACATTGAAGGCGACAACCGACGGCAGCAGGCCGATTCCCACACCGAAGCGCTGGTCGGCCGTAGATTCATTACCCCCGACGCTCAGCAGACTCAGCGAGTGGTTCGGGCCTGGTCCTTTGGTTGTAGAATTATAGGTAGCGAAAACATCCACGATACCATCCGTGCTTAGCTGCCAGCCATTTTCGCCGCCAATTACAAATGCCGCGCTACAAGGCTTGCTTGTTGCCATTGTAACTGCTGCTACGACTCCCAATGCAAGTAATGCCGCTTTTTTCATACGCTTTCTCCCTCTGTTTCAATAAATTTGAAATTGGACACCTGACTCTTTTCAACTGCGGTATTCGGTGCATCATTGCCAACAACGATCGCTCTGCATTCTTTTGTTCATTTCATCCTGCCGCTCCTTTCCGCAGATGACATATTTATTTTGTTGATGAGGTCTGTTCGGGACACTGCTTTTATCACTTCAATCAGACCGGCGGACTATCAGATATAGCAACAGTATAAAATCCCCGGCCCGCTGACGATCAGCTTGCAACCGTAATGCCAAAAATAAAACATCGGTTTTTTTGTGTAATTCAAGACAGTTACAAGAACAAGCTGCATTTTTGATTTGAAACAAAGCTGTGTTGACTAATTGGACATGTTTTGTAGTAACCTGTAATTGTTGAGTATTATGTCAATGAGGAAGAGTTCTACACCGTGGAGAATAGTCACAAAACCCGGATCAGGCCGATAAAAGGATGCGGATGCAGCCGACTCATAATAAATATTGCTTAAAACTAAAATAAATATGAAAAACATAGAACTTGGTTTTGAATTGGGCACGAGCATTGCTTGTATACAGAATCACGGATACTCCACCGGTTACTCTCAGGAGGATATTTTGCAGCCATTTCCCGAATAAGGCCCCCAATGGAACAACACAGCAATAATACTATGCACAACTACAAATTCGAGGTACCGGAAATCATCTTCGGACGGGGCATGCTGAGCCAGGTGGGTTCGTGCGCCCGGCGACTGGGTGGTAAAAAGATTTTTCTGGTCAGCGACAAGGGGCTGTTTCGTGCCGGCTGGGTTGATCAGGCCATGCGCAGCCTGCTCGAAGCCGGTCTTGAATTTGTTTATTACGACAACATCACCCCCAATCCCAAAGATTACGAAGTGGAACTGGGGGTGCAGGAATATCTGCGGCAGGGCGCCGACGTCATTGTCGGTCTCGGCGGCGGCAGTTCCATGGACGCTGCCAAGGCGATCGCTATTCTGGCCTCCAATGGCGGCAGGATTCTGGATTTTGAGGGTCCTGACCGGATTGTCCGCCCCCTGCCGCCGCTGGTGCTCTGCCCTACGACCTGCGGTACCGGTTCCGATGTTTCACAGTTTGCAATAATCAACGATAGCCAGCGTCGCTGCAAAATCACGATCATGAGCCGCTGCGTCGCTCCGGATATCAGCCTGACCGATCCGGACACGCTTGCAACGCTGCCGGAAGAGTTCGTTGGCACCACGGCTACCGACGCCCTCAGCCATGCCCTGGAGGCCTTTTTTTCAGTCGCTTCGACGACCCTGACCGATGTCCACGCCATCAAGGCCCTGCGCCTGCTTACAAAAAGCCTGGCGGCAGCGGTCCACGAGCGGAAACCTGAAGACCTGGAAAACTTGGCACGGGCCAGCCTGCATGCCGGCATGGCCTTTTCCAACTCCCTGCTGGGCATAGTCCACGCCCTGGCCCACCCCATCGGCGGCCTGTATGACGCCAACCACGGCAGCATCAATGCTATCCTGCTGCCGGAAGTAATCCGCTACGACATCCCGGTTGTCACCGAAAAGCTGCAGGAACTGGCCTGGGGCTTCGGTCACCGCTCCAACAACGACATCATTGCCGCCGGCGACAAAATCCAGGAAACACTCGATTCGCTTCTGGAAGCGAGCGGCGCCCCGCGCAGCCTGCGCAGCATCGGGGTTCTTCGCAAGGACCTGCCGGAACTGGCGCGACGTGCGCTCAAGGACGTCTGCATAGTGACCGCACCACGTGAGGCCGACGAAGACGACCTGCTGCGCATCCTGGAAAGGTCCTATTGATGGACAAGCTTGCCGTGCGGAAAAAGATGGACGAAACATCACTTGAGCGGCTGTTGGGACTGGAAAACTCCAAGATCGGTTTCTACGGTGAAGTCAAACAGAAGATCCAGGAACTGGAGGCTGCCAATCAGGGACTGCGCAGCAAGGGCAACGAGTTGCAGGCCATGTTTGACTCAATCAGTGACGGTGTTGTCGTGTATGACCACTACGGCGTCGTACAGCACCGCAACCATGTTTGCCCTCAGCTTTTCTCCCAGGAGACCCTTCCGGGATGTACCTGCCGGGAGCTGTTTCATCCCGAACATGAATCAGCACCGCTGCACTGCCCGGTTGAACGGGCACTGACCGGCGAACGGGTGGAAATTTCCTTTACCTCGCAACTCTCCAATGGAAAGATCCGCTACTTTGATGTAACGGCGACTCCGATCGAAGATATCCATGGCGAGATGAACCGCGCCCTGGTTTTCCTGCGCGATGTAACCGAAAAGCGGCTTCAGGAACTTCAGCTGATGCAGGCTGAAAAACTCTCCAGCATTGGAGTTCTGGCGGCCGGGGTCGCCCACGAGATCAACAATCCGCTTTCTTCGGTAGCCGGCTATGCCGAGGCGTTGCTCAGGCGCCTGAACGATGAGAAATCGCTGGCGGAAGATCCACGGCTGGAGGATTTCCCAAAATATCTGCAGGTCATAATCCGGGAATCGTACCGCTGCAAAGGCATAATTGACTGCCTGCTCTCCTTCAGCCGCAAGTCGGATGGTTCTGTCACAAACGTAAATTTCAACGATATACTGCAGGAGGTTCTGGAACTGGTGCGTCACAAGTCCCGCTATGAAAAAATCGACGTCCGGATGAACCTGCAGAACGATCTTCCTGACGTTACCGGCGATCCGTCCGGCCTGCGCCAGGTCTGCATGAATCTGCTGATGAACGCGCATCAAGCTATAAAAGGGGCCGGAGTTGTGGAAATTTCCACCAGCACTAACGGGCAATCAATGGTATTATTCCAGATCGGGGATACCGGCTGCGGCATCTCCAGGGACTCCATCGACCAGATCTGGGATCCGTTTTTCACGACCAAGGAAGTCGGACAAGGCCTTGGGCTGGGACTGGCAGTAACATACAACATCGTAAAACGCCATGGGGGCGATATCAGCGTGGAAAGTCAAATTGGCATAGGATCAAAATTTACGGTAAGGATGCCTGCATGTCAAAAATAGTCCGTAATGATACAAAGGTTCTGATTGTCGAGGACGACAAGTCTCTTCGGGAACTGTTGCAGATGGAACTTTCCCGATCCGGATACAAGGTAACCGCCACCGGGAGTGGAGAAGAGGGGCTGGAAGTCTATCGAGAAGAGATATTCAACGTGGTTCTCCAGGATATACGCATGCCCGGCATGGACGGAGTGGAAGCCCTCAAGCTAATGCGCGCCGAGTCAAATATCCCCGAAGTCATCATGTTCACCGGCCACGGCACCATCGAAACCGCCGTGGAATGCATCAAACACGGCGCCTATGATTACCTCACAAAGCCGATCAAGCTCGATGAACTGGAGCTCCTGATCGACAAGGCCTGTGAAAAGAACCGTCTGCGGCTGGAAAACATAAACCTTAAAAAGGAAATCAAGCGTTTTGAAAACCACCGCATCATCGGCAAGAGCCAGGCGATACAAAAAGTTCTGGATACTGTCCAGCGCTGGGGTGTGACCGATGAGCATGTGCTGATCAGCGGTGAGAGCGGCACCGGCAAGGAGCTGATTGCCAGGGCCGTGCACGACGCCAGCCGCCGCGCCAGCAAGCCTTTTGTAACCGTCAACTGCGGAAGGTTTGATGCCAACACGGCGGAAAGCGAGTTATTCGGGCATATGCAGGGGGCCTACACCGGCGCCAACAAAGGTCGTGCGGGACTGTTCGAACTGGCCGACACCGGAACCCTGTTCATGGACGAGGTCTCGGAGATGCCGCTGGACGTCCAGGTCAAACTACTTCGTATCCTCGAAACCAGCACTTTCCGCCGCATGGGCGGAAACCACGATATCCGGGTTAACGTCCGCTTCGTCTTCGCCTCCAACAAGATCCTGGCCGACTGTGTCAATCGGGGCGAATTCCGCGAAGATCTTTATCATCGCGTAAACCTTTTGCCGATTCCGGTGCCCCCCTTAAGGCAACGCATCGACGACATCCTGCCGCTGGCCTGGTTTTTCATCCGGCAATGCAATGAGGTTGACCCCCGCAACTGGGAGATTACCGATGAAGCGATGGCCTCGCTCTGCGCCTACCAGTGGCCCGGCAACGTCAGGGAGCTGCGCAACACCATCCGCCGGGCCTGCATCCTGGCCAATGAACCGATCATCACCCCTGACCTGTTTCCGTTTTCACCTCCCAAGGCATGCTATACACCGACGGCAAACCTGGCCAATACGGAAGTCGCAACCTTCACCCCGGCGCCGCTCTGGGCCGTTGAGCGTGAGCACATCGAGAAGGTTCTCAAACTGGTGGATCAAAACAAGAGCCGCGCCGCCAAATTACTGGAAATCGACCGCAAAACCCTTTATACCAAGCTGGAACGCTACGGTCTGGAAAGCTGATGAGTAAATGATACCGACCGGTTACCCCCTCGGTCAGAGTTTCCCAGCACCCCACCTCCCATCAAGCACTGTTGCTTTTAACCACATCCGCCTGAGTCACTTACTGCCCGCATTCCCTGACCACACGGAATGCGGGCAGGTCAAACTGATCCAAAACCTTATAAGAAGCGGCCCTCCACGATAATGAGTAAAATATCTACAGTGTGCATTAATTCCACATGCAACATCACTTGCAAGCAACGCCCCCCTTTGCGATCACCGTATAACTCTCCGCAAATAATTTTAAAGCATACTGTGTACGGTGGTCCCGCAATCTCGTCTCAGGTGGCACACCTCATGCAGTTGACTAATATAATCGTGAATAACCATCTGCCCATAATCAACAGTGACACGCCAAACAAACGGCCAGATCCTACAGAACAAGAGGAGAAAAAGATGCCCTGGTACATGAACCCGGTCAAAACCTGCAAGGTGCTGAACAGGATCGCCAACCGCCACAGACGCGCTCCCCTTCACGACCTGACTGCGGTTCTGGATCAAGTGACAGAAAAACTATGGAACAAACAAGAACGTTACTATTCAAAGAAGACATCACGGTAAAACACATACTGGTTCTATATGACGGATTATTGATGCCCGTTTTGTAGAACGCTTCCCCCTCCCCAGAATATCTCCTCACACATGATGCCCCTTCGCAATGCTTCGCGAACCTGATCACAGAATCACTCCATTATATTATACAAATTTCTTTCAGTTCACCCTACCCCATCAAATACCGATGAGGCAATATTCCCCACTGTGGACAAAATACCTATGCACAAACGTACATTTTGTGGACGGAATTATATAAAACTGTTTCTTTTAACCCCGCCTTATCTTTCTGCCAAACAGCCCATTCAGGCATATATCTACATAACATACTGATATATAGCGTTATTTTTAATTGGCATTCAACTTGCTAAGTACTGAATCATTCAACAATTGCGAACTTTGCAGCAGAATCATACGGCTCCTTTGCAGCAGATGACGGGAATTAAAATAACGAAGTTTTGAGGGGGTGGTATCCGAAATCCGGAAAGGAAAGTTGTAGCGGTGGTTTTAACGTTTCAGAGCATTAAATGAAGCAGTACCCAAAAAACACACACCAAAAAAGGAGGAAGTACCCATGTCTCACAACAAAGATGTCAAGCGGACCCTTAAGAATGAAAGACAGGAATACCCGATCAAGATGATGCACGCCTATCCTTCCGTAAATGTCGGTTGGGGTGCACATACAATGGCTGGCAATGACGCCAGAGCACTGGGTATGACCAATGCCCTGATCGTAACCACCGGCCTTCGTGGAACCGGTATTGTTGAGACAATCCAGGGCGTTCTGAAGTCCGCCGGGGTCAACTCCGAAGTGTTTGACAAAGTAACTCCCAACCCTAAAGATCACGAAGTTATGGCTGGCGCCAAAGCATTGGCCGCCGGTAAATTCGACGGCATCATCAGCTTGGGCGGCGGCAGTTCACATGACGCCTGCAAGGCCATCAAGCTCGTCCACAGCCATGACGGCCAGGACGTGCGCTCCTTTGAAGGCGCTTTCAAGGCCACCAAGGCCAATACGATTCCCCAGCTGGCAATCAACACCACATCGGGTACCGGTTCTGAAATATCCTGCTTTTCGATCATTAACCATACCGACAAAAAGTACAAAATGGCTCTGTTCGATCCCAACTGCACCCCCAGCAAATCGATCAATGACCCATTGGTTCATCAGTGTATGCCCGGTGACCTGGCTGGTTACACCGGCATGGATGCCCTTGCTCATGGCGTTGAAGCAATCACTTCCCGTCTGGGTGTTGTTTCTGCCTATGGTCCCGGTCTGAGCGCAATTTCTCTGATTTTCGGCAATCTACGTCAATCTGCAATGAACAGAAACAACGATAAAGCCGTAGAGAATATGGTATGGGCCGAAATGGCCGCTGCCTACAGCTTCAACAGCGCCGGTCTCGGACTTATTCACAGTATGGCCCATGCTTTGGGGGGTATGTACGATGCTCCTCATGGACTCTGCAACGCCATCGGTCTCGGTCCGGTTATGAAGTTCAACCTGCCGGCCTGCCCGGAACGCTTCAAGATGATGGCACAGGCTGCCGGTCTTAACGTATGCGGAATGTCCGACATGCAGGCTGGCGAAGCATTTATTCAGGCTTGTCTGGAACTGAAAGCTGATCTGGGCATCACCAAGACCTTCACGGATCTTGGTCTGCTTGAAAAAGATGTCGAAGGCCTGTCACGCTTCTCGGTAAATGATATCTGTACCGAGGGCAACCCGACTGACACCGGTCTGCAGGACATGATCGGCATCTTCAAACAGTGCATGTAATTCCAATATAATGTAATTCGTTGTGTGCCTATGTAGTGTTATGCCGCTGGTCCCGAAGGGAAGATGCCCCTGACCGGGCCCAGCGGCTTTTTTTCGTATTTTTTGTGTTATCCTTCTATTCATACACGAGCAGCAACTAAATTCAACAAGACGAGGCCACCATGATTACCGAACAAGGGGTTAAGGATTTTCTCCGCAGCGGCGGCTACATCGCCGACGACGCCATTGCCACCGCAGTTTTCCTGGCGCTGCAGATGGAGAAGCCGATTCTGATCGAAGGTCCTCCCGGAGTTGGGAAAACCGGCCTGGCCAAGGCCCTCTCCTCTGCCCTGGATTTCCCACTGGTGCGACTGCAGTGCTACGAAGGGATCGACGAGGGCAAGGCGCTCTACGACTGGGAATATGGCAAGCAGCTGCTCTATACCCAATTACTTAGGACCCAGCTGGACAATTACCTGTCAGTATCGGCAGATCTGAAGGAAGCCGTCGAGCGTCTTTCCGCCGAAGAGAGCCTGTTCTTCTCGAAAAATTTTCTGGTACAACGGCCAATCCTGCGCAGTTTCCTGTCTGAAAAGCGTTCACTGTTGCTGATTGATGAGATCGACCGCTCCGACGACGAGTTCGAAGCGCTGCTGCTGGAGTGTCTGAGCGACTTTCAGGTTTCGATCCCCGAACTGGGGGTAATTGAGGCCAAGAGAAAGCCGCTGACGATTCTGACCAGTAACGGCACACGCATGATCTCCGACGCTTTGCGCCGGCGCTGCCTGTATCTGTATATCGGTTATCCGGAACTGGAACGGGAAGTAGCAATAGTTCGCATAAAATTCCCCGACCTGTGCGAGACACTGGCACACCGGATGGTTGAATTTCTGCGTAAGGTCCGTGATCTGAATCTGCGCAAGCCTCCCAGTGTTTCAGAAACCCTGGACTGGGCCCAGGTGCTTTCGATCCTGAAGACAACCCAGCTGACACCGGAGGTGGTCGCCAATACCGTCGGTGTGATTGCCAAACACCAGACAGACCTGCAGAAAGTAACCGAGCTGGCAGTTCAGGAGTTGAGCTAGTCATGGAACGCATAATCGCCCGCTTCGTTGCCGCCCTGCGTGAAAGCGGTATCCGCGTCTCACCCGGCGAAAGTCTGGACGCGGTCCAGGCTCTCGCACTGTGCGGAATGGAAGGGCGCCGGTCATCACGCCAGCTCCTGCGCCTGACACTGGTCAAGAACGCCAATGACTTTCCGGTATTCAATGAGGTCTTCAACCATTTTTTCAACCGTTTTCAGTTTGTGGACCCGGAAATCGATATGTCAGGGCTCATGGACGCCGCCGTCATCAACATGGAGGGAGAGTTCAACTATCTTAACCAGCAGCAGGGTGACGACCACGATGAACCCGGCCCTCTGCTCAAGCTTGACAGCGACATCAATCCGGAAGATTTGCAGGAACTGAAAAGCCTGACCGAGATTGACCCGGACGATTCGGACGGCAATGAAATAGTCGTACAGATGAAGGGTTACCGCGGAAAGGCGAAAAAAGCTCCCCGGCCAACGCGGCGTTATACCCAGAATCCGCTAACGATTGAACTTAACAAAGGTAACAGTACCGAAAGAGGCATCACCTTTTCCCCTGAAGAGCAGGCCGCCATGCAGGACGTAGTTTCCCGCATGATGCTGCGCCTCCGTAAAGATATGCGGCGGATGAAGAACAATCAGAATCGCGGCAAACTGCACGTCATCAAGACCATCCAGAAAAATTACCGGAACGACATGGTTCCGTTCCAGGTGGCGCTGCGCCGCAAACGACGGGAAAAACCGCGCCTGGTGGTGCTGTGTGACGTCAGCTTTTCAGTCAGCCATGCTTCCCGCTTCATGCTGCTACTGCTGCACACCCTGCACAACCAATTGCTGGATGTCCGCAGCTTCATCTTCAACCGGGATGTGGCGGAAATCACCGAAATGCTCGCCAATATGCCGGTCAACGATCTGATGGAAACCATTGATAAGGGTGACATTATCGATCTGGATGAAAACAGCAGTTTCGGTCAGGTTTTTCTGAAGTTCAAAAAGAACTATCTGGAAAACCTGCGGGGCAGGCCGGCCTTTATCATTCTGGGAGATGCCCGAAATAACTACGACGAAGCCAATGACTGGGTTCTGGACGAGATCCGCGAGAAAGCCCGCTACATGCTCTGGCTGACGCCGGAAGAACGTGACACCTGGAGTCGGGGCGACTGTTTGATGGACACCTACGGTTCTTATTGCGACAAGGTCGAGGTCGTGAAAACGGTTGATGATCTGAGCCTGGTCGTGGAAGACCTGCTGCGGGACATTTATGCCGACCAGGCCCATCCGCTTGACAAGAAACGTTTGCGGGAAGCTAAAGCCGCGGAAACCTACGATTCCAAAGACTATTATACCCGTGGCAAAAGTGGCGGCGGCGAACCTGTTTTTGATTCTGCCGGCCGCAGCCATTGGTGACAGCCTGGAACCGGTATTCAACCAAACAAAGGAGTAGATATGAGTTGCGATTGTGAAAATCACCCGATGCACATGTGTGTTCTCAAAAGAGAGGGTCAAGACGACTGCATCAAGAGTCTTTCAGACAATCCCACGGTTGAATGCAGTCAATGCGGTGCCAAGGCAAACAGTTCGGAAAACCTGTGCGCCGCCCATTTGGGAGATTCGGCGCCCAATGTGGAAGGCGGTCACGGGACTGTCGACATCGAAGATGTCGGCAAACCGCACTCGGGTTGAAAATTACCGTGGATTCGGTTAAAGCAAAACGCAGCCATCAACAGCTGCTTCAGATCCGCCAGCATGAACTGGAACTGCAGGTAGAAGAGTTGCGCCGGGCAAACACGGAACTGGAGTCCTCGCGAAACAAGTACGCCCTGCTCTACGACTTTGCCCCGGTTGGATATTTCACCTTTGACCGTCAGGGGGGTATCCGGACTGTCAACCTGACCGGAGCAAACCTGCTGGGGCTGGAACGTCCGGTGCTTGTCGACCGGCACTTTGAGCATTTTGTGGCCGACAAGGATCGCCCCACATTTGCCGAGTTTCTGCGGACGGTATTTGCATGCCATGACAAGATGACCTGCAGGCTGAAGCTGTCGAAAGGTGACAGCCAGCCTGTTTTTGTACGCA
>JACMKN010000139.1 GCA_014380135.1 Deltaproteobacteria bacterium | reverse complement strand
GTGCGGCCGGGCAAGGTCGCATAATCTAGCGGGTGAGAATCCCGCCCCGGAAGGTTGGCCAGCCACCGGGTAGCGAGTCCTTGGAGGCTGCATGGTAACATTCAGCTTTAAGCGTAGGACAGCAAGCAGACAGGCCGTAAGCCGCAAGGTTGAAGGGAAAGAGCCCCGTAAGTGACTCGTTGGGAAGGACGACGGCGTTGTAGGCCCGGAAGTCACCACGAACATCAACGAAACTGGCAAGGAGATGTTCGCTTCCTCGGGGTCGGAGACCATGGCATGTCTGACATTGTGATTATGCGGCAACCCGGGAGGCCCCGCGTCTCTTCCCGCAAGGGGAGTATGCCGGAACAACCGAAGAGGGAGAAAGGCAAATGAGGCGAGGGGAGTCGGATGGCCCAGTAGTACCGGTGAAAGCGGGTAACGCCGCTGGAGGGAAGGGGGCTACACATGATAGCGCGGAGTGAGGAAACACCGTCCGTACACGGAAACGGGGAACCGGTGGCAACGAAACTGCTTCGCATAGCGGAAAAGGCCCGTAAAGAACCATGCTTCAAGTTCACCAGCTTGTATCATCTGATGAACGAGGAACTATTACGGGAATGCTTTGGTCGGCTGAGAAAAGATGCAGCCGCCGGCATTGACGACGTGACCAAGGAAGAGTATGCCGCAGATTTGGACAGCAATCTGTCGAACCTGATAGATCGGCTGCACCGGATGGCATACAAACCGCAACCTGTCCGGCG
The DNA here is from genome assembly GCA_014380135.1 of Deltaproteobacteria bacterium. GTDB lineage: Bacteria > Desulfobacterota > Desulfuromonadia > Geobacterales > Pseudopelobacteraceae > JACRCG01. Next base: position 10,927 of record JACMKN010000139.1, on the reverse strand, counting down.
GGCCTACATACCCAAGCCGGGCAGCACCAAACAACGCCCCTTGGGGATACCATGCCTTGAAGACAAACTTGTTCAAGCGGGACTGGTTCGGATACTGGAAAAAGTATACGAGCAGGATTTCATAACAGATTCATATGGATTCCGTCCCGCCAGAAGCTGCCATGACGCGCTCAGAGCATTGAGTGACAGCGTGGAAGGCAAACCTGTCAACCACATCGTAGAGGCCGATATAAAAGGCTTCTTCGACAACGTCAATCAGGAATGGCTGATGAAATTTCTGGAACATCGGATAGGTGACAAGAGAATCCAACGCATGGTGAAACGCTTCCTCAAGGCAGGGGTATATGAAGACGGCACGATAACGGTCAGCGACGAAGGGACGCCGCAAGGCGGAGTCATATCGCCGCTATTGGCCAATATCTACCTCCATTACGCCCTTGATCTCTGGTTTGAAAAGGTAATCCGCACAAAATGCACCGGCTTTGCCCGAATGATCCGGTATGCCGACGACTTTGTCGTCTGCTTCCAGTATGAACTGGACGCGGTGAAATTTCGCCGTGAACTGGGCAATCGACTGGGTAAATTCGGACTTGAAGTGGAGCCGTCGAAGACCAGAGTGATGAAGTTTGGGAGATTTGCCGTACAAAACGCCAAGGCAAAAGGTGAAAAACCGGAAACGTTCGACTTTCTGGGATTAACCCACTACTGCGGCACGAGAAGAGACGGCAAAGGATTTCGGATGAAACGGAAGACCGCCCGCAAGAAATTTACCGCCAAGGTAAAAGCCTTCAAGGAATGGCTGAAGAAAGCCAGAACGATGAAGACAGCGGAACTCTGGGAAATCGCCAAAGCCAAACTGAGAGGCCACTACGCCTACTATGGCGTAACGGACAATCTGCTCGGCATCAAGAGATTCGGCGAAGAGGTCGTAAAACTCCTGATGAAATGGCTGAACAGGCGAGGCAAGAGGCATTCTCTCACGTGGGAGAAATTCCAAGATATGCTGAAGCGTTTTCCGTTACCGGAACCACGGATCAAGGTCAAGATGTTCCCGATTACCGTGAAATGATCATGTGAGGAGCCGTGTGCGTAAATAGCGCAAGCACGGTTCTGAGAGGGGCCAGGGGCCAACTGGAATATGGTGAGAAAAGCGCGACATCATCTGCGAAATCAGGTGGAAACGCAAACGCTTAACTTGCTAATATAACGGAAGAAACCGGTCTACTCGACCATTACACAATTTGCCGGTTTGTTGGTGATTCTGTCAGATGTGTAGCCCTGACACGATTGTCTCCTCCTCAAAAACCTCTGACGTTTATTGCGGAAACCGGTGAGCGGCGGCGCTATCATCTTCACGAATCCGACTTGCAGGAGGCGCTCTATTATGCCGTACGGAGAGCTAATTACACTTCCAGATCAAAGCGTTATCTTCGTTGGCTCGTCTTCGGCTCCTCAACGTACTGTCTGTACGCCTTCGTCGCCTCAATCCTCGCCGCCTTGATATCATCTTTGATCTGGAATCGGAATAAAATCCCCAAGAAAGTCACTTCACATATTTTTCGTCATTCATTCGCCACCCACCTGCTCCAGGCCGGTTACGATATCAGAGTGATTCAGACCCTGCTCGGCCACTCCAGCCTGAAAACAACGATGATCTACACCCATTGCGTGCCGGTCAGGACTGTTAAAGAGCCGAAAAGCCCGCTGGATTTTTGAGGCTATAGTATTTCCATGTCTCCTGGTTGAGCGTCTGTTTGCGGTTGAACTTGCGGCAGGCCTCGACGAAGGCCGGAGCAATATCCGGGTTGCTGCCGAAATGCAGGTGAAGGTAGGATGCCAGGCAGTTGCGGATGCTGCAGCCTTCGGTGCCCAGCAAAACGCCTTGTCTTGAGACATTGTAGTTGCGCGTGATGCTGTCCGGCATCGCTCCGCTTTCCGAATAATGGAATTCGTGCCCCCGGCAGATGGCCCCAGCGCTGCCGATAACTGCGTCGTTCAGCAGTTCTGCCTGGCGGTAGCCCAGCGCCTTGCGGCGCGGCAGCATCCTGCAGCGTACCGGAAATATCCCCACAAAATCGGCCGCCGTCCGCTCTTCAAACCTGTCGACCCCCTCGCTCAGATAAACGAATCCGCCGCACTCGGCATATACCGGCATATCGGCCGCGACAGCGCTCCTGATCGCGTCTTTCATGCTTTCGTTGGCTGCCAGTCGTTCGGCATAAAGTTCCGGGTAGCCCCCCGGCAGATAGATGCCTTTGATATCAGCCGGCAGTGCCAGATCCTCCAGTGGTGAGAAGGGTATGATCTCGGCCCCGGCCTCCCGCAGCAGGCGCAGGTTGTCATCGTAGACAAAGCAGAAGGCGGCATCGCGGGCCATTGCGATGCGGGGTTCGGCTCCGCTCACCCGCTGGTCGGCTCCTTTCACCTGATTGCCGGCCCTGTTCCCTTCGACTCCGCTCAGGGAACGGTATGGTGGCTGCCCCGGTGTTTGACCCGGTGTTTGACCCGGTGTTTGACCCGGTGTTTGACCCGGTGGCTGAGCGGAGTCGAAGCCCAACCCCGCCAACGCATCCAGATCCAGGCAGCGTTCGGCCATTTCCACCAGCCGTTCAATAAACTCGGGCGGCAGCGGGTTGTCCTCGGCCGTCACCAGCCCCAGGTGACGCGAAGGAATCGACAGGGATTCATCCCTGTCAATGCAGCCGAAGACGGCCACTTCCGGCAAGTGCTGTGACATGGCCTGTCGTAACAGCTCGGCGTGGGACCGGCTGCCCACATTGTTGAAGATGACCCCGGCCAACACAACCTGCGGATCGAAGCCGGCGAAACCCTTGACCAGCGCCGCCGCGCTGGCAGCCATGCCGCGGGCATTCACGACCAGTACCACCGGTGCGCCTGTTATGGCGGATATCTGGGCACTGCTCCCCTCGCACGATGATGCCCCCAGACCATCGAACAGCCCCATGACCCCTTCGATAACGGCCACATCGGCTTCGGCCGTATGGAAGCGAAAGGTGTCGCGCACAAACGCCTCCGGACACATCCAGGCATCCAGGTTGATGGACGGCCGGCCGGTCACCAGGCGATGATAGCCGGGATCGATGAAATCCGGTCCGCACTTGAAGGGGGCCACCGCCAATCCGCGCCGGTTGAGGGCCGCCATGATCGCCAGGCAGACCGTGGTCTTGCCGCTGCCGCTCTGGGGGGCGGCTATCAAAAATGCGTGTCCGTTCATATCAGCGCAACGCCTTTCGTGCTCCGCCATACTGAAAGAATGCGATCAGATGAAACTCTTCCTTGTCATACCCCTTGGGAAAACCGCCCACCGGGCCGATGGCCCGCAGGGTCCGCAGCACCTCTTCATCCAGTATCCGGGCGCCGGAGCTCTCCAGTTGCTGGACATTAACGATCTCGCCACTCCGGTTGAAAGTGATCCGGACCGGCGTGATGCCTTCAATCCCGTTCTGAGCGGCTTCCTGGGGGTAGCGCCAGACGCCGTAGACTGCGCCTTCGAAACGGCGCAGAAACGAGCCGAACTGGATGTCATCGCTGTTCAGAAAACGGGTGTCCCCTTCGGCGATGTCGTTTTCAAATTTCTGGCGGTAGCTCTCCTCCCGTTTTGACAACCGGTTTGCTCCCGGGAACAGCTGCGGCTGCTGCTGGGGCGTCTGGGATTTGGGTTTCAAGAGGCTGGCGGTCGAAGAACCGGGCGCCACCCGAGTCCGTTTGCTGTCTGTCGGCAACGGCAGGCTGGGTTTGACGGCGGCTGCCTCGCTCTGTTCCTGTTGGGGTTTTGCCTGTGGTTTTGTCTGGATCTGCGGAGGTTGGCTGTCTTTTTGTGCAGCGCCGCGGGGCGCCATCTCGCGCTCCACCTGTACCAGTTTCTCAGCCTGCCGTCTGGTTTTCTGCTGACGCGGCAGGGAGGGCTGTTTGATCTCCGGCATCTGCTGCAGGTCGATGAAGACCGGTTCCTTGGGTGGTTCCGGGGGCTCCTGCGGCCAATAGTACAGCGCGGCAAAAACGCACAGGTGCAGCAGCAGCGAGGCGACCAGCATAAACAGAAAAGATTTTTCGATGTAGCTATCTGACATGGAATATTATCATTTCGTAAACGGTGTGGTAACGGTCAGCATGGCGGTTGCGTCTCAAGCTGCCGGGGCGACTTAATAAACTTCATGGGCGTGGGCTCGCGGGTGATCAGTCTGCGGAGTGGTCTCCGTGCGGAGGAAAGCCAGCATCTCCTTCAGGCTCTCCAGGATGATATGCTCCCCCTTGGGAAATTCCGACGGGTCAAGCTCCAGTGTCACCGTGCTCTGATAATCGGTATTGCGCAGATGATTCAGGAAGCGGATCAACGGCAGAATGCCGTGCCCCGGCAGCAGATGTTCCCGTCCATGACCATAGTCGGAAAAATGGATGTTGCGGATTCTGCCCGACTCGTAAAACATGAAAAAATCGTTGATAAAGTTGGCCTTGCCCGATCCCATATGGGTGCAGTCAAAGGTCAGGTAAAGATTGTGCTCCCGGATGAAATCGATCATCTGCTGGGTGTTGGAGAGAATGTTGGGATTAATCTTCAGCTTGCCGACCCAGGGCATGTTCTCGATCGTCACAGCTACTTTCCCGTCCAGACCCAGCTCTTTCTGGAAGTCGCGGATGCTGTAGAGCCAGCGCCAGAAGCCGATCTCAAACCCCATCCATGAGGGGGGATGAAAGTTCACCAGCGGGATGTCACAGGCCGCCGCCAGTTCGATGCTCAGTTTCAGCGACTCCATCGGATCGCCCCAGCCATCCAGCAGCATGAAGGGGGAATGTATGGAATGGATGGTGGCCATGGCCTGCAGCGATCTGATCAGTTTGACCGCATTGACCCGCTGAAAATCCTGGTTGATGATCAACTCGACTCCGTCGAAACCTGATTCCGCAGCCAGCTCGAAGATTCTCCGGAGCGGCAGGGTAAACAGGCATCCGGTGGAAAGGGAGATGATCATGGCTGTTTACTCTGCCATCCGGGAGAAGATCACAGCAACCTGCCGCTGGATGACGCCGACCGTTTCCAGCGCCCCTTTCAGCGCCTCAAGCTGCCGGTCGTCCAGGTCATCCGGGTTCAGATACAGAGACTGACGGTTGTTCGGATCAATGCTGAATGATTTCTCGCGCAGCAGCAGGAATTCATGCAGGGTATGCCAGGCCGCCAGAATCATTTCCGCAAGATCCACATCCAGTTCGCTGCGCTTCAACAGGTCCCGAACTCTTTTGGGGGTTCCGTCGGCGCTGACTCCCTTGATCAGCGCCAGAGCTGACAATGCCGATGAAAGCGGCAACAGGCCATGGTCCAGCAGGCTGAACAGGCCGGTCTCCGGTTTGCGCCGCTCCAGTTTCAGGTTGCCCATCATGCTGAGACCGTTTGAAAGCGACTGCATGCGGGAAACCAGGTTGCCGAGTGCGGGCCGGCTGGATTGCAGCAGCGGGATGCTGATATCTTTCAGCTGTTGCCCGATTTCCTCGTGCGGCGGGAGCACATGCTGCTCGGCCAGGCGCAACAGATCGATCAGATCGCTATTGTCCTGCTGCTGAAGGCCTTTTACGCAGAGCTGCTGCCAATCCACAAGGGTTCTTCGCCAGACCGGGTTGCGCGGGGTGATGAGCGGGTCGATGCGCAGCCCCAGCTCTTCGAATCCGGTGTGAAGGATGTGACCGAACAGGTTAAGTGTCTCACGCCCGGCTGCGTCGGTATCTCCATGAACCATCATCAGTTGCAGCGGACAGAAGGGGGAGTATTCGAAACGCCCGGCCGGCCCCAGTGCCACCAGTGATACCGCCGGCATCCGCTTCGCAAAAAGCCCCAGCTGCTCCGATGCGTGTGACACCAGCGACGAGCTGACCTGCCGCAGAAAAGCCATGCTCATATGGTAGAAGGACGGGGCCGAATGAAAGAGTCCCAGGTGCTGATACAGCTTGTCGTAGAAGGTGGTGGTCAGTTCCCGGAGCCCGGCCGACGGTGCTGTTACCGCAATTTTGACCAGCAGCCCCTCCAGCTGCGCCAGCAGCGATTCGTGCTCACTCCTGAGCTGTTCCAGTGAGGAGAAGGCGTTGTCAAACAGCTCGGTTGCAGCGCCATTTTTGTTGTAAGCGGCGCGTTCCAGCAGCGCCTGACGATAGTTCGCGGCGAAATCTCCGGCAGCCCGCCAGGAGTTGATGTCATTTCCTTTGGCAGATACCAGAAAGGTCATCACTCCTCCGTACAGTCGTGGACGTTATGGCTCATAAAGCGGCGCATAAAAGCGGAGGGAGCAGGAGCCAGCAGTGAAACCGCGATCATGACCATCATCACCAGTGGCGCGCCGATAAAGGCCGACGATGTTACCGGAAACAGCTCTGCCAGCAATGGTATTCTGCCACCTGCCAGCAGTGGAGCAAATGTGATGACTACCCCCAGCAGCATTCCGCTGATTACGCCGGCTGCATTGGCCCGGCTCCACCAGATTCCCAGCAGAAAGGCGGGAAAGATCGTGTTGCCGGCCAGCGCAAAGGCAAAGGCGGCAATCTCGGCGATCATGCCCCAGGGTTTGAGGGTCAGAGCCATGACGATGGCCGCCAGAACCAGAAAAAAACCTTTGGCGGCAAAAACCTTGTCGGCTTCAGAGGCGTTGGGGCGGATCAGGCGGGGATAGATGTCATAGGAGAAAGAAGCCGAGCCGTTTAACAGCAGTCCGGCCGTGGTTGAAAAGGCGGCGCTCATGCCGCCGGCCGCCAGGAGACCTGCGACCCACAGCGGCAGCCCTCCCAGTCCCGCCGCCGATAATACGACCATGTCGGCCGTATCCGCGCCGCCGGAATTGAAGGTCAGGCCGGCCCGGGCTTCAAAAAGACGGGCCAGCACAGCGTAGACCGGCGCCGACCAGTAGATCAGCGCAATAAAGAACAGTCCCCACACAACGCCCCAGCGGGCGTCACGGATGCCGGGCACCATGTAGAAACGGGAAAGTACGTGCGGCAGTCCGGCGGTTCCGAACATCAGCGTGAAGCAGAGCGCCAGCCACTGAAAAAGGGATGTGCCGGAAAAAGGATCGGACCAGCAAAAACCGAACTGCTGCTGCAGATCGCTGATGGCGGCGCCGTAGCCGAACTGGGGCAGGATCCAGAAGTAGCCCAGCTTGCGTGTCAGCAGCATCAGCGGCAGGATAAAGGCCGTGATCAGCACGAAATACTGGAGTTTCTGGTTGCGGGCGACCCCCAGCGTGCCGGACACGACCACGAAGGAAACCACCAGCGAGGCGCCGATCAATACGGCCGGAGTGTAGGCGATGCCGAACAGCCAGGAGACCAGCAGGGCGATGCCGCGAAACTGGGCCACGCTGTAGATGATCGTGATGACGATCGAGATCAGGGCCGCCAGGGTCCGGGCGCTATCGGATTCGTAGCGGAAGCCGACAAAGTCGGGAGCGGTGAATTTGCCGAAGCGCCTGATCTGGGTGGCCATCAGCACCAGCAGCAGCACATAACCGCCGGTCCAGCCCACGACATAGGCCATGGCGTAATAGCCCTTCAGATAAAACATCCCCGCCAGGCCCAGGAAACTGGCGGCGCTCATCCAGTTGCTGGCAATCGAAGCACCGATGCCGATCCGGCCGGTATAGCCGCCGCTGAAGCCGTATTCTGTGGCCTGGCGGTTGCGGGTACGCAGTCCGGATATGATGAAAAGTGCAAACATGCCTGCCACAATGGCCAGCGGCAGCAGTTGTACGGTACCGTTTGCCATCTACTCTCCCTCGCCGTCCGGCGGTCGTACGTGAAAGCGCAGCGATTCCTCCAGTTTGCGGGACGTGTGACGATCCATCCAGAGGTTGAAGATGATGCAGAGGATGATGAACCAGAGCGGCAGGAACTGTCCTGTCAGCCAGAAATGTACCGGCAGGTTGAAGATGGTCAGTTCATTCAGCAGCAGCTCGGAGTAGCTGCGTTCCAGCAGGTATATGTACAGCTGGCTGCCGGCGATGGCCGCCAGCCAGCTGACCAGAATCAGCTTTATGACCCGGGTTTCGCCCCGCATGGCGGTACCGCACGGCCTGAAAAAACTGAGGCCGCTATAGCCGGATGTCTCTTTCACGACAACCCCCCTTTGACCGGTTACGGCTGCTGCTTTTTGTAATGAACATAATAGATCTGTTGGCCTGCGTCCAGAAAGCGGCGCATGTACTTCGAGATCGGATACCCTTCCAGGCTGTGGCGGTATTTGTCAGGCGCCAACTGGTTGTCAAACCCTTCCTGTCCGGCCATGAATTCGGCCACATCCAGGCCATAGTCATCGAAATCCGTTGCAAAATGGAAATCCGCCCCCGGCTGTAAAAAGCGGGACAGCCAGGCAACAAACTCGCTGTTGACCAGGCGGCGTTTGCGGTGTCGCAATTTCGGCCAGGGGTCGGGACAGTTTATGATGACCTTCCGCAGTGCATTGTGCGGAAGGCAGGCTTCAGTGAAGCTTCGGGCTTCGGCCCGCAGGATTTTCACGTTGGCCAGGCCGGCCTTGTCAACCCGTTTGCAGGTTTTGATGCAGCCCTTGTTGTAGAAATCCAGTGCGATGAAGTTGAGTTCCGGGTGCAGTTCGGCCATCTGTACGATGAAATCGCCGACGCCGCAGCCGATCTCCAGCGCCAGCGGGTTGTCATTGCCAAAGATTGCGCCCCACTGGGGGGCGGCATCGTCATCCTCCCAGGGCAGGAAGGAGGGGGAGGTATTCGGGATCAGCATGTAATGTCCTTTGATTCAAATTGCGGGGACTATAGCACAGCTTGCGGGCCGGCGGGAGTGATTTTTAGCCGGGGCAGGGGTGACGTTGACAGACTCGTAAAATAAATCTTGACAACAAAATGTCGTGTCTATAGGAATCATAGGCAGATTTTCTGCATGGCCGTCAAATACGAAAGGAGACGCATCATGGGCAAGGTTTTTCAGGATAATTCACAATCGATCGGCAACACTCCGCTGATCAGGCTCAACCGGATCACAGAGGGGGCCAAGGCGACCGTGCTGGCCAAGATCGAGGCCCGCAACCCGGCCTATTCGGTCAAGTGCCGCATCGGAGCCAATATGATCTGGGATGCCGAAAAGCGCGGCGTGCTCAAGGCGGGTGTGGAAATCATCGAGCCGACCAGCGGCAATACCGGAATCGCCCTGGCTTATGTTGCCGCTGCCCGCGGCTACAAGCTGACCCTGACCATGCCGGAGACGATGAGTATCGAGCGTCGCCGGGTGCTGGCCGCCCTGGGTGCCAACCTGATTCTGACTCCCGGCGCCGAGGGGATGAAAGGTGCCATCAACCGGGCCGAGGAGATGGCCGCGGCCGAGCCGCACAGGTATTTTCTGCCGCAGCAGTTTAAAAATCCGGCCAATCCGGAGATTCACGAGAAGACCACCGGACCCGAGATCTGGAATGACACCGACGGTGCCGTTGACGTGCTGGTGGCCGGGGTGGGAACCGGCGGAACAATCACCGGCATCTCGCGCTACATCAAGAACACCATGGGCAAGCAGATCATATCGGTGGCGGTCGAGCCGAAAGAAAGCCCGGTTATCAGCCAGCAGCTGGCCGGCAAGCCGCTCCAGCCGGCGCCCCACAAGATTCAGGGCATCGGCGCCGGTTTCATCCCGGATACGTTAGACCTGTCCGTAGTTGACCGGGTCGAACAGGTGGACAGCGCCGAGGCGATCGAATTTGCCAAGCGTCTGGCAAGAGAGGAAGGACTGCTGGTCGGCATCTCCTGCGGCGCTGCCGCCGCCGCCGCCGTGAGACTGGCACATCTGGACGAATTTGCCGGCAAGACCATCGTGGTGATCCTGCCGGATGGCGCCGAAAGATATCTGTCAACCGCGCTATTCGAGGGGATCTGATGACGGCACAAGTTTCCGAATACAGGCTGGATGGCATCTATCGCCAACGCCAGGACGGTTTTTTCATGCAGCGGGTCAAACTGGCGGCCGGGGTGATTTCGGCCGCTCAGGCCCGGGCGGTCGCTGCTGCCGCCGTGCGCTTCGGACAGGGGACCATTCATCTGACGACCCGCGGCAGTCTGGAGATCCATTGGCTGAAAGAGTCCGATCTGGCCGGGGTCAAAAGAGCCTTGCTGGCGGCCGGCCTGGCTTCACGCGGCGCCTGCGGTGGCGCGGTGCGCGGAGTGACCTGTGCCAGTCAGGGAGCGCCCGGTTTTCCGGCGGTTGAGACTATGGCCCGCCGGCTCCATCGCCACTTCACCGCCAACCCGCGTTTCGAGCGGCTTCCTAAGAAGTTCAAGATCGGCGTCGAGGCGGATGCAGCAAGTCGCCGGCATCTGATTCAGGATGTGGGCCTGGTACTGGCAGGCAGCGCCGACGGCATCGCCCGCTACGACCTGTTCGCGGCCGGCGGCCTGGGGCGCGAGCCGCAGCCCGCTTTCCTGTTTGAGGCCGGGGTCAGCGAGAACCGTATCATTCCGCTGATCGAGGCCATTGCCCGCGTCTATTCCGCCAATACACCCTCCGGAAAGCGTCTCAAGCATCTGCTCCGTGAAGTTGGCGAGAGCGAATTCCGCCGGCTGGTTGCTCTGGAGCCATCGGCGGCCGAAGAGCTGCCGACGGTGGGGGGCTTGCCGGAGAATCTCGCGCCGCCGGCCGCTGCGCGCCGCATCGTCGCCAACATTTTTGCCGGTGAATTGACGAGTGATCAATTGCTGGCGCTGGCCGATTTTGCCGATCGATGGGCGGACGGGATCCTGATGGCTACCGTTGATCAGGATATCGCATTTCATGTTGTCGGGAAGTTTGATCCGGCCGAAGCTATATCCGCCCTGGAACGGGCCGGTTTCAGCGACCGGCAGGTCTCCTTCCGGGTATGTCCCGGAAACCATCAGTGTCTGGTGGGATTGTCGCCGACCAGGGATGTTGCCAGGAC
>JACMKN010000014.1 GCA_014380135.1 Deltaproteobacteria bacterium | reverse complement strand
GAACTGCATGTTGATCGCCTTGTGATTTGGATCTTCCTTGCTTTTGGCTGGACAGTTGTGGACGCAGGCGCCGCAACCGGTACAATCTTCGGGAGCAACCTGGAGCGTGTATTTCAGCCCCTTGAACTCGGGCAGCTTGCATTCTGTCGATTTGAAGGTCTTGGGCGCTTTTTTCAGCAGTTTTTCGTCATAGGCCTTCATGCGGATGGTGGCATGGGGACAGACAAATGAGCAGATACCGCACTGGATGCAGAGTTTTTCGTCCCAGACCGGGATATCCACTGCGATGTTGCGCTTCTCATACTGCGAAGTTGCAGTCGGGAAGGTGCCGTCGGCCGGCATCAGTGATACGGGCAGATCGTCGCCGAAGCCGGCAATAATGCGGCCGGTGACGTTCTGAACAAACTTGGGAGCATTTTTGGCGACTGACGGCGGCATCTTGAGTTTGCTGGTGGCCTTGGCCGGAACCTTGACTTCATAGATGTTCTTGAGGGCTTCGTCCACGGCGGCGTTGTTCATGGCGACGACTTTGTCGCCCGCTTTGCCGTAGCTCTTCTTGATGGCGCCTTTGATCTCTCCCAGGGCGGTGGTCAGCGGGATGATGTTGGAAATTTTGAAGAAGGCTGTCTGCATGATGACGTTGATGCGGGCGCCCAGTCCCAGCTCTTCACCCAGCTTGATGGCGTTGATCACGTAGAATTTGAGTTTCTTGTCGATGATCTGCTGCTGAACTTCCTTTGGCATCTTGTCCCAGACTTCGTCGTGCTCGAAGGGGGAGCAGAGCAGGAAGGTGGCGCCCGGTTTGGCCTTGGAGACCATGTCGTATTTCTCCAGGAAGGAGAAGTTGTGACAGGCGATGAAGTCGGCGTGGTCGATCAGGTAGGGGGCGTTGATGGCCTTTTTCCCGAAACGCAGGTGCGAGATGGTGATGGTGCCGGCTTTCTTGGAGTCGTAGACGAAGTAGGCCTGGGCGAAGTTCTTGGTGGTTTCGCCGATGATCTTGATCGTGTTTTTGTTGGCGCCGACGGTGCCGTCCGAGCCGAGACCGAAGAACATGGCTTCGTAGGTGCCTTCCATTGCATTGCGGAAATCCGGGTTGTAGTCAAGACTGCAGTTGGTCACGTCTTCCTTGATGCCGACCACGAAGTGGTTTTTCGGTTTGGCTTTTTTTAGGTTGTCCAGAACTGATTTGGCCATGGCCGGGGTAAATTCCTTGGAGCCGAGGCCGTAACGGCCGCCGACGATGGTCGGATAGCCTTCGAAGTTGAACTTGCCGGCCGACATGGCTTCGCCGATGGCGGTACGGACATCAAGGTAAAGCGGCTCGCCCAGTGAACCGGGCTCCTTGGTGCGGTCCAGGACAGCGATGCTTTTGACCGTTTTGGGGAGCGCCTTGATGAAGGCGTCCAGCGGAAAGGGGCGGTAGAGGTGGACCTTGACGACGCCGACCTTTTCTCCCTTTTTGACGAGATTGTTGACTGTTTCCTGAACAGTATCAGCGGCGGAACCCATGACAACAACAACCCGATCGGCATCCTTGGCGCCGGCGTAGTCGACCAGTTTGTATTTACGGCCGGTAAGTTTGCCGAATTTATCCATTTCTTCCTGGACGATTTTGATGCAGGGATCATAGTACTGGTTGACGGTTTCGCGACCCTGGAAATAGACGTCCGGGTTCTGGGCGGTGCCGCGCATGACGGGACGGTCGGGGGAGAGTCCGCGCAGGCGGTGTTCGTTGATCAGTTCGTCGCTCATCATGTGGCGCATGTCGTCAAAGGTGAGTTCTTCTACTTTCTGGACTTCATGCGAGGTGCGGAAACCGTCGAAAAAATGCAGAAACGGTATCCGGCTGCGCAGTGTGGCGGATTGTGAGATCAGGGCGAAGTCCATGACCTCCTGGACGTTGTTGGAGCAGAACATGGCCCAGCCGGTGGATCGGCAGGACATGACGTCGGAGTGGTCGCCGAATATATTCAGGGCAGCGGCGGAGATTGCGCGGGCAGAAACATGAAAAACCGTGGAGGTCAATTCGCCGGCGATCTTGTACATGTTCGGAATCATCAGCAGAAGACCCTGGCTGGCGGTGAAGGTAGTGGTCAAGGCACCCGTCTGCAGGGCACCGTGAACAGTGCCGGCAGCTCCGCCTTCGGACTGCAGCTCAGCCACCAGCGGTATGGTGCCCCAGATGTTCTTCTCGCCGGCGGCACTCTTTGCGTCGGATATCTCGCCCATCACCGATGACGGCGTGATCGGGTAGATGGCAATGACTTCGTTGGTGGCGTGGGCCACGTGGGCGGCGGCCGTGTTGCCGTCGATGGTTACCATTTTTCTGCTCATGTACTTCCTCCTTCTGTGGGGTGTATGTGAACTTGGTTGCCTACAATTCGTTTCTACCTTGAAGCGCCCATTGAACCGTGGCCGCATCGACAAACTCGATATCGCTGCCCAACGGGATGCCGTGTGCCAGACGCGACACCCTTACTCCTACCGCCTTGAGCGCCTTGGTCAGATAAAGCGCAGTTGCTTCCCCTTCAACCGTGAAATTGGTGGCAATCACTACCTCGTTGACGTTCCCGGCAGCGACGCGATCCAGCAGTTCGGAAATCCGCAGGCTGGAAGGACCAATACCTGACAGTGGCGAAATTGCCCCTTCCAGAACATGATAGACACCGTTATAGGCGTTGCTCCGCTCCAGCGCCATCAGATCCTGTGAATTTTCCACGACACAAATGACGCTTGAATCCCGGTTTCCGCTGCAGATAGAACAGGGGTCCGTTTCGGTGATGGCAAAGCAGGTCGAACAGGGACGAACCCGATCGCGGACTTCGCACAACGACTCTGACAGTGCCGTCATATTCTGTGGCGACTTCAACAAATGGAAGGCCAATCGCAGGGCGGTGCGTTCACCAATCCCCGGCAACTTCTTCAACTCTCCAACCAATCGCATTAACGAGGATGATTTTGTTAGCATAAATTCCGTCACAAATAAAACAATTTTTTAGTATTATAGCGAGGTTAAAAAAGATGCCCCCCCGCGCTGAACGGGCCGATCGGCAACCGAAAACCATGGAGGAGCATTAAAGTCTGGATTTTTACCAGTAACAAGACGACAGATGGGGATTGCGTTTACAAAAGCACCGTTAGTCGAACTAAAAAAATTAGCCAGGCTAAACAATGGCTGCTGATAAAACCGCTGCTGCAGCAGCTAACTATCCATAATTACTAGAACAGTCCTGGAATACTCATGCCACCGGTGATCTTGGACATTTCATCGCCCATCTCGGCGTGAACCTTCTTCAAGGCCTCGTTTACTGCAGCAATTACAAGGTCCTGCAGCATCTCCACGTCATTCGGGTCAACCGCTTCCTTTTTTATTTCCAGTGAAACAATTTCGTTCTTGCCGTTAACCTTGACACTTACCGCTCCACCACCGGAAGTTGCCTCGGCGGTCTTCTGGCTGGCCTCTTCCTGCAGTTTGGCCATCTTCTGCTGAATCATCTGAGCCTGCTTCATGATACTTGCTAATCCCTTTGACATCTATTTCCCCTTTCAATTCCAGTAATTTTTTAATTTCAACACGAATGAATGTCCGTAATCCGACCGCCAAAAACCCGTTGTGCTTCTTTTATGACCGGATGGTTTTCAACCTCCAGCTTCAGCTCTTCCATGCGCTGTTCGAGATCACTCTTTTTTTTTTCGGCCAGCGACAGGGGCGTACCCTGAGCATTTGACATGATCGACCTGATCCTGATGGTCGTCTCAACTCCGCTAAACTCGGCCGCCAGTGACTGCACATCGGAAATGAACTCCGCATCCTGGGCAGCGGTCAAATAATAGCTGTCGGAAGGAAAACCGATCTCAATCAGTCCCTGCTCCTGCTTGAGCGGACTGCCATGTTCCAGAATCGACCCAATGGCGGGCCGCTTCTGATTCATGAACGTTACAAAACGACCCCAGTCCGAGTGGCCGTCGCCGGCAGGGTACGCTGCAACAGGAACCGTTTCAACCACCGCCGGGGTCTGGGATGGTGATTTATGCTGAGGCAAGCTGTGGGTTGGTTCTGAGTGCCGGGATAGCGGGGCTGCCGGGGCAGCTGGTGCCCGTCCGGTTTCCCATGGCAGCACGGGTGTGTGCACCGCGCCCGCCTCCAGCAGCTTGATTTTATCGATCAGGTCCTGAATCGGGATGACCGGGGCCAGAAGGGCAGCCTTCAGAAGCGCCATTTCGATGATCAAGCGCGGAAAACTGGCATACGCCATTTCCGAATCAGCCTTGATCAGAAGAGTCAGGCGCCGCTGAATATCCTGGGGGGGCATGCTTCCCGCCTGAGCTCGCAGCTCGTCCAGTTCGGCTGCCGCCAAGTCGAGAATTTCCTCCGGCTTCTTGACCGAGCGGATCACCAGCAGATTGCGAAAATGCTCGATCAGCTCCTGGCCGAACTGGCGCATGTTGTAACCGACCAGATCAACCTGCTTGATCCCTTCAAGCACAGCCTGGGTATCACCGCTAAATACTGCGGCCGAGAGCTTTGCCAGCAGGCGGCGATCCACCGTGCCAAGCAGCGTTCCCACATCCTCGTCGCTGACGCTGTTGCCGCAATAGGCCAGCACCTGGTCCAGCGCGGTCAGGGAATCGCGCATGCTGCCATCCCCTTTGCGGGCGACCAATGCCAGAGCGGAATCGCTGATGACAACCGCTTCCTTGTCGGCAATTTCACGTAAACGGCCGATGATCTTCGGCAGAGTCACCCGCTTGAAATCAAAGCGCTGGCAGCGGGACAGAATCGTAACCGGCAATTTGTGCGGTTCGGTGGTGGCAAAGATGAATTTGACGTGTTCGGGTGGTTCCTCCAGTGTCTTCAACAGTGCGTTGAAGGCATTGGTGGAGAGCATGTGAACTTCGTCGATGATGATGATCCGGTAGCGGCTGTGGGAAGGGAGGTATTTGATGTTGTCGCGCAGGTCACGGACGTCGTCCACGCCGTTATTGGAAGCACCGTCGATCTCGAAAACATCGGTGGATGTGCCTTTGGTAATCTCTATACACTGCGGGCAGACATTGCAGGGCTCATGCGTAACCCCCTTTTCGCAGTTGAGGGTCTTGGCCATGATGCGGGCGGTACTGGTCTTTCCGACTCCACGGGCGCCGGTAAACAGGAAGGCATGGGCTACCCGGCCGGAATCGATGGCATTCTGCAGCGTGCGGCTGACGTGTTCCTGGCCGGCCAACTCGGCAAATGTCTGGGGACGGTATTTCCTTGCCAGGACTTCATAGTGCGTGCCGTTGGACAAGAGATTGAACCTCGCAGGTGGTCTGACGCCCCACAAGTGAGACGGGGGATACATTCAGTTAGGGGATTAGGGGGGATAAATGAGGTTGCAGACGCAGATGATAGCCGGGTTGATCCGCGGCACACAGCGGGAGTCGCTGCCGTTGCTTCCTTCCGGATCTGGCGGAGTTCACGACGTGCCATTGCGCGGGACCCGGCTATCATTTCCGCCTGCAAGCTCACTGCTTTGCCAATATCAGCAAAGCCTTTTTCATAAAAATGGCGGAGAGAGAGGGATTCGAACCCTCGGTACGCTATTAACGTACACACGCTTTCCAGGCGTGCTCCTTCAACCGCTCGGACATCTCTCCGTAAGAGCGAGCCGAATGTATAATCTATGATCATCAATTTGTCCAGCTTTTCATATTATGATTTGAAATCAGCGGGAGAAAACGATACAGTCCCCGCCGGAGAAGCAGACATGAATATCGCCATTATAGTCGCCATGCCGGAGGAATTTCGTGCTGTTG
>JACMKN010000013.1 GCA_014380135.1 Deltaproteobacteria bacterium | reverse complement strand
TCAAGATCAGGGTAAATGCTAAAGGAGACATGCGGGCAGTATAACGGAGGTTGCCCGGGTGGTGTTAGATATTTGATGGATCCGAATTGTGTCGCCGCAATAAAATGGAGCGCCCCTTCCGGAAATTGTACCGGAAGGGGCGCTCCACTGTGTTCATATAGCCGGGAAGCCTAGGCGCACTCGGAGTAACCGCAGACATGGCAGACCGAACAGCCCCCTTCATGTTCGACGATGCCGCCGCACTCGGGGCAGGCTCCGCGCTCCTGCTTGGCCTTGACTTCATTAAGATCATAGCCGCTGTCAATCATATGAGTCTGAATGGCTTTTGCGACGGCATCGGCGCAGGAAAGTACACGGTTGTCTCCGAAACCGGACGGACAATGGCAGGAGATGCCCAGCAGCTGCTTGACGACCTGACGGGCCTGGATGCCGCTACGCCAGGCCAGCGAGACCATGCGGCCGATGGCTTCGGCCTGGGAAGACGCGCAGCCGCCGGCCTTGCCCATCGTTGTAAAGAGCTCGAACAGGCCGGTTGAATCTTCATTGATCGTTACATAAAGCGGACCGCAGCCGGTCTGCATCTGGTGGGTGCAGCCCTTGAGCGCCTTGGGGCGATCACGCTTGATGGCCTTCTTGTCATCCTCGACCGGAGTGGCCGCAGCGATGACCGGCTCCTCCTTTTTGCTGGTGGTGAGCACCTGCTCGTCCCGAGATCCGTCGCGATAGATGGTGACGCCCTTGCAGCCGGTTTCATAGGCCATCATGTAGACCTTCTCGACATCGTCGATCGTGGCGGTGTTCGGAAAGTTTACCGTTTTGGAGACTGCATTGTCGGTGTATTGCTGATAGGCGGCCTGCATCTGGATATGGTTTTCGGGGGTGATATCGTGGGCCGTGACAAAGATGTCGCGAATATCGTTGGGCACTTCCGGGATGTCGTGAACGGTGCCGTGCTCGGCGATCTTCTGCATCAGCTCGGCAGAGAAAAAGCCGCGCTCCTTGGCAATCTTCTCGAACATCGGATTAATTTCCACCATGACATTCTTGTCCATGACGGTGCGGATGTAGGAAACGGCGAAGAGCGGCTCCACACCCGAGGATGCGTTGGCGATGATCGAGATCGTGCCGGTGGGAGCAATGGTCGTGACGGTGGCATTACGCTGCGGCGGAGCGCCTTTCTTGTCGAAAATGGAGCCCTTGAAATTGGGGAATGAACCGCGCTTTCTGCCCAGTTCCTGGGAAGCCAGGTGCCCTTCGTCATTGATGAATTTCATGACCTTTTTGCCCAGCTTGACCGCTTCGTCGGAGCTGTACGGCACGCCCAGCAGGATCAGCATGTCGGCCCAGCCCATGACCCCCAGGCCGATCTTGCGGTTGGCGTGGGTCATGTCATGGATCTGCTGCAGCGGGTAGTTGTTGGCCTCGATAACGTTGTCCAGGAAGTGAACCGCATTGTGAACCGTTTCACGCAATCTTTTCCAGTCGATGGCGTCCTCGCTGACAAACGTGCCCAGATTGATAGAGCCGAGATTGCAGGATTCGTACGGCAGCAGCGGCTGTTCGCCACAGGGATTGGTCGATTCTATCTCGCCCACCAGCGGAGTCGGATTGTCGCGATTGAGGCGGTCCAGAAAAACGATACCCGGCTCACCGTTTTCCCAGGCCTGCTTGACGATGCGCTGGAACACCTTGCGGGCGTTGAGGGTACCGCTGACCTTTTTGTCACGGGGATTAATCAGGTTGTATTCTTCATCCCGTTCGACGGCCTGCATGAACTCTTCGGTCAGACCGACCGAGATGTTGAAGTTGTTAAGTTGTTTCTGATCGGCCTTGCACATGATGAAATCCATGATGTTGGGGTGATCGATCCTGAGGATGGCCATGTTTGCGCCGCGCCGGGTGCCGCCCTGCTTGATGGTTTCGGTGGCGATATCGAATACGCGCATGAACGAGAGCGGACCGCTGGAGATGCCGGTGGTCGAACTGACCACATCGTTGGCCGGGCGCAGGCGGGAAAACGAGAAGCCGGTGCCGCCGCCGGACTTGTGAATCAGCGCGGTGAATTTGACCGCATCGAAGATTTCTTCCATCGAATCGCCCACCGGCAGTACAAAACAGGCCGAGAGCTGGCCCAGCGGGCGACCGGCGTTCATCAGGGTCGGGGAGTTGGGTAGAAATTCGAAAGAGGTCATCATGTTGTAAAAGGTATCCGACAGGCCGGCCAGATCGGCCTTCTTGTCAAATTTTTTATCGGATGCCGCAATTGTATCGGCCACCCGCCGGAACATGTCGGCGGCTGTTTCGAGAACCTTTCCGGCCGCATCGCGGCGCAGATAACGCTTCTCAAGAACGGTGGCAGCATTTTTGGAAAGGTTGGGTATGGTGTCCTGGGTGATGTGTTTTTTCATGCGTGATCTCCTTGATTTTTGAAAAACATAAAGAAATTAGAGGATTGGTTCCGTATTGTTTATTAACGACAAAACACTATATTTTGTGGGGGAAGAGAAATAAACCACAACATATATGTGGTGTCAACACATTTATTATTATAAAACCTAACATCTTGAAAGCACACAAATACCGGTATCGTTCCCGCTTGGGAACCTGTGCCAATGCAAATAACAACATTGAATTTACAGGATAGGCGATTTGTGATAGAGCTCTTGACGAGATTATCCGGAGCAGATCAGTGAAGCAAATGTCATGTAATTCCAATTTCAAATCAAAGATGAAATCAAGGCGGCGAGGAATGAGGCGACGAAGGCGTACAGACAGTACGTTGAGGAGCCGAAGACGAGCCAACGAAGATAGCACTTTGATTTGGAAATGGAAAAAATGTATTCTTTTGTGTATGGCAGTAATGGCGTTGAGCTCCTGTTCATGGCTATCCCTGGAAAAGGAATCCTCACCGAACAACCTGAAAGCTGTCTCTGTATCCGTTCCTGCCGATTCGATCCCCGCCGTTGTGAAGCCAATGAGTACCGTCCTTCTGGAACCGTCCCGACCGGCCGGTGTCAACGCTTTCAGCACAGCCCCGGACAGCTCTCGGAGTTTGTCTGCCGGCGGTGCCGCGCTGGTGCAGGAAAGAGTTCTACTGACCGAGGATGTGACCTGGCGCGACACCGTTCTGGTCAAGGGATACGTTGTAGTTGCTCCCCAGGCCACCTTGCGTATTGAAGCGGGCACGGTCGTACGTTTCGCCGGTACGGGTGACAGTAGCGATGCAGCCCGTCTTGTTATCCAGGGGCGGAT
>JACMKN010000138.1 GCA_014380135.1 Deltaproteobacteria bacterium | reverse complement strand
TACTTCATCGAAAACCAGGCCGGTGAAGAAAACCGGCATGACAAGCTGGCGCCCAGCATGAGCGCCCTGATCCTGATCTCCCACCTCAAGGAAGGAGCCGAGGTAGCCCGGGATAAGCGGCTCGGACAGCAGATCGTCGACATTATCCGTCAGCACCACGGCACCGGACTGATCAGATTTTTCTATGAACGGGCCAAGACTCAGGCCGATGCCAGCGGCAGCCTGGTCGATGAAAAGGATTTCCGCTATCCGGGACCGAAGCCCCAGACGCGCGAAGCCGGCATAGTCATGCTGGCCGATTGCGTTGAGGCCGCCTCCCGCACCCTGCTCAATCCGACTCCCGACCGGATCCAGGGCATGGTGCAGAAGCTTATCAACAATGTTTTTATCGACGGACAGCTGGACGAATGCGAACTGACTCTCAAGAACCTGCACGAAATAGCCAGGAGTTTCAACCGGATCCTGATCGGCATCTTTCACCAGCGGGTTGACTATCCGGAACCGGCCCACAAGGGTGGCGGCAGTGCCAGAAAAGCGGAAACACACGACCAGACCAAGCGTGATAATGGAGATTCACCCCATGCTGATATTGATGAACAACCGCCAGAGGCGCCATCGCTTCGGGAGCCGCCAACTAAAAAAAGTAGCGGAGAAAATCTTAAGCGCCTTGGAATGTCCTGAGGGAACCGAACTGTCCGTATCGATTGTCGGTGACCGTGCGATTCGGGTCATCAACCGTGACTACCTGGACAAGGACCGCCCGACCAACGTGATTTCGTTCTCTTTGCAGGAAGGTGACTGCTCCGGTATCAATCCGCTGGTTCTCGGAGACGTGCTTATCTCGGCCGACACCGCCGCCCGTGAAGCACAGGAAGGCGGAATAGTTTTTTTCGAACGCCTGTCGTTTCTGCTTCTGCATGGTATCCTTCATCTGTGCGGTTATGACCATGAGCGGAGCGGCGAACTTGAAGCGGAGAAAATGCAGCAAAAGGAGCAGCAGCTATTCGGGATTCTGAAGAAGGAAGGGTTGTTAAACCCGACCGGTTCATAGATTCGGCCAACTGTGCCATCTCGGGCATCCTGCACGCCGCCCGTACCGAAAGACACATGCGCAACCATTTCGTTTCGGCCGCAGTGGTGTTGCTGCTGGTGCTTTTTCTGCGGGTAACTCCGCTGGAATTCGCCGTGCTGGCGCTTTCAATACTGTTTGTGCTGTGCGCCGAGCTGTTGAATACCGCCGTGGAGGCGGTTGTGGATCTGATTTCTCCCGGTTTTCACCCCCTGGCCAAGATTGCAAAAGACACGGCAGCCGGAGCGGTACTGATAGCGGCCTGCGGCGCCGCCATCATGGGCTATCTGATCCTGGCCAAGTATGTTCTGCCGCACTACGGAAAGGTTTTAGCCATGCTCGGCACACCCTCCGATATGGGTACGCTCGTATCGATCCTGATCGTCATCATTGTTGTCATCATGATCAAGAGTCTGACCGGCAGCGGTACTCCACTGCATGGCGGGATGCCCAGCGGGCATGCGGCGGTGGCGTTTTCGATTGCTACGGCGGTATCACTAAACACACAGGACCCGCTGATTTCGCTGCTGTCGATTTCGCTGGCCTCGATGGTCAGCCATTCGCGGCTGCTGATGCGGATTCACAGCCTGCGCGACGTTGTTATCGGGGCCTGTATCGGTTGCGTCATCACTACCATGGTTCTGCTTTTATTTAAAAAATTTGCTATATAAACAGGAGGAATAAGAAGTGGAAGAAGGCAGCAGTAGGAAGTCCGGGTTTATCGAGCGGCTGACACGCCTGGTATCCGGACGCAGAAAAACAACTGAAGAAGAGATCAACGATTTTATAGATGCCTCCGAGGAAGATGGTCTGGTTAACGAAGAAGAGAGCGAGATGCTCCGTTCGATCTTCTCCCTGGGAACGACGATAGTCCGTGAAATCATGGTTCCGCGCACCGAGATGGCCTGTGTAACAGTTGAAGCCTCCGTTCGCGAACTGCTGGACACGATCATCGACTGCGGCCACTCGCGTATTCCGGTTTATGAACAGACCGTCGACAACATCATAGGCCTGCTGTATGCCAAGGACCTGCTCAAACATTGGGGCAGTCCGGAGGATACCGTCTCGGTGCGCTCAATCATGCGCCCCCCCTACTTTATCCCCGAATCGAAAAACCTCGAAGAGCTGCTTCAGGAATTCAAACGCAAACGAGTCCACCTGGCGATTGTCATCGACGAATATGGCGGCACATCCGGGCTGGTCACGATCGAAGATCTGCTGGAACAGATAGTGGGCGACATCCAGGATGAATATGACAGCGAGGAAGCACTTTTTTTTGCCAATCCTGACGGCAGCGTAACCGCTGACGGGCGCCTGCCGGTCGAAGAACTGGAAGAGCATTTCGATATCCAGATCGAGTGCGATAAATTCGATTCCGTTGGCGGCCTGGTATTTTACCTGAGCGGCATGATCCCCGCCATCGGCGACACCATCGAAGGAGCCGGCCTGCGTCTGAAAATTCTGGATGCCGATCCCAGGCGCGTAAAAAAGGTCGCTATATTCCGTCTGAATGGCGACTTATCCGAGATTTCGGGGCGCGAGTGACGCTTCAGTTGGCCCTCTTCACAACCTGCCGGGAACTGCTTGATCGTCGCGGTCTGCTGGCCATTGCCAGCGGCCTGCTGATCGCCTTCTCCTTCCCCACCCCCGGACTTTCGTTTCTGTCCTGGATCGCGCTGATTCCGCTATTGATCGCAATGGAGGAGAGTACACCGCGGACCGCCATGCGGGTCGGCTGCACCTGCGGCGTTACGGCCTACGCGATCATTTTGTACTGGCTCAACACCGTATTAACCCGCTTCGGCCACCTGCCCTGG
This sequence comes from Deltaproteobacteria bacterium, assembly GCA_014380135.1. Taxonomy (GTDB): domain Bacteria; phylum Desulfobacterota; class Desulfuromonadia; order Geobacterales; family Pseudopelobacteraceae; genus JACRCG01. The sequence continues at coordinate 3,419 of JACMKN010000138.1, read as the reverse complement.
TCGGTCAGCATACCGATCTACCTGCTGATGGTGCTCTGGCTGGCGTTGTTCTACGGACTGAGCACAAGCATCGCCCGCCTGGGGGAAAGCATCGGGATCAAGGCCGCCTTCACGCTGCCGGTGGCCTGGGTGGCCTTCGATTTTCTCCGCTCGTTTTTGTTTTCAGGCTTCACCTGGGCCATGCTGGGACACTCCCAGTTCCGCACGCTGCCGTTGATCCAGATTGCCGACCTGGCCGGCGTCTACGGCATCACGCTGCTGATCGTTCTGGCAAATGTCGTACTATACCGGGCCCTGCGGGCCGTATCCGGCGCAGATGTGCCATATCCGGTCAAGAGCGCCGTCATTCTGCTGATGCTGCTTGTGGCAACACTTTTCTACGGCTTCAGCCGCTTGCAGCGCCCCGCCGGCGCCGCTTCAAAACCGCTGCGAGTGGCACTGATCCAGGGCAACATCCCCCAGGACGTCAAATGGAGTCCGGAATACAGGGACAAAACGGTTAACATCTACGAAAGGCTGACGCGTGAGGCGGCCAAAGGCGGTGTCGATCTGATCGTCTGGCCGGAAAGTGCGGTTCCGTTCTTCTTTCAGGACGAACCGCGGCAAGCCGAGCGGATCAGGAAACTGGCCAGGGAAACCGGTGCCTACCTGCTGCTGGGAAGTCCTGCGCATGAACTGCGCAACGGCAGAAATACCTTCCTGAACAGCGCCTTCATGATCTCGCCGGGCGGGGAAACTACCGGTCGCGCCGACAAGCTGCATCTGGTGCCTTTCGGCGAATACGTGCCTTTCGGAAATATCCTGACCTTCATCAACAAGATCGTAGTCGGGATCGGCGACTTTGCGCCAGGCGAACGGGCCGTGCCGTTGGAGGCTGCCGGTGTAAAAGTGGGCATCCAGGTCTGTTATGAAGTCATCTTCCCGGAACTGGCCCGCGAGTACGTCCGGGCCGGAGCCCGGGTTTTGGTGGCAATCACCAACGACGCCTGGTTCGGCCATTCATCGGCCCCCTATCAGCACCTCTCGATCGCCACCTTCCGGGCCATCGAGACCCGTACGCCGCTGATCCGGGCCGCCAACACCGGCATTACCGCCATCGTTGACAAAAATGGACATATCAGCGCCATGACCGGGCTGTTTGTGGAAGATTTTCGCACCGGAGAGATCGAGCCGGGCAGCGGAAAATCATTGTATCTGACAATCGGAGACGCTCCGGCCTGCTTCTGCCTTTTGCTGACGATGGGCGTGGCGCTGCTGGCCTGGCGCAAACTGAAAAAAAACATCGACGAGGAGAAACCCAATGTACCGTGAAGAAATAGCAAAACTGCAGGATTGTGAAGAACGGATCGCCAAGCTTCGGGGGTCTCTTTGACATAGAGGCCAAACGTGAATCGATCCAGGAGATTGAATCGATCATGGCGGTTCCCGGATTCTGGGATGACGCCGGAAAATCCCGGGAAATCATCAAGAATCGCACCACCCTGGAAAAACTCGTCCAGACCTGGGACGGCCTGCTGCGCCTGGCCGAGGATGTGAAGGTCATGATCGAACTGGGAGAAGAAGCCCAGGACGACGAAACCCTGGTGGAGGTGGCCGGAATGACGGCCCGCCTGATTCAGGCGGTTGAGGCGGCCGAATTCCAGCGCATGCTCTCCGGAGATCACGATCGCAACTCCTGCTTTGTCATGATCAACCCGGGTGCGGGCGGCACGGAATCCCAGGACTGGGCCGAGATGCTGCTGCGCATGTACCTGCGCTACTGCGAAAAGAAGGGCTGGAAAACTACCATTACCGAATTCCAGGCCGGTGATGAAGCCGGGCTCAAATCGGCCACCGTCAACGTCAGCGGTGAATACGCCTACGGCTACTTAAAGGCCGAGGCCGGTATCCACCGCCTGGTGCGTATCTCGCCCTTCGACAGCAATGCCCGTCGCCACACCTCCTTTGCCTCGATGTACGCCTTCCCGGAAATAGAGGAAGACGACATCGACATCAAGATCAGCGATACCGACCTGCGTGTAGACACCTTCCGTTCCGGCGGGGCCGGCGGCCAGCATGTCAACACGACCGACTCGGCCGTGCGCATCACCCACATCCCGACCGGCATCATCGTCGCGTGTCAGGCCGAACGGAGCCAGATATCCAACCGGGCCACCGCCATGAAGGTACTGCGGGCCAAACTGTACGAACGCGAGGTGGAGGAGCGCAGCGCCAAGGCCTCCGAGATCGCCGCCGAAAAGAAGGATATCGGCTGGGGGAGTCAGATCCGTTCCTACGTGCTGCATCCCTACAAGATGGTCAAAGATCTGCGAACCGGTGTCGAATCCGGGAATCCGGATGCGGTGCTGGACGGCGCATTGGAGGAATTCGTGGTGGCCTATCTGATGGGTGTTAGACGGCAGGTGGGAGATGTGGAATAAACTTTACTTAATGCGATAAGGGGTAATCATGTCGTTACGCGAGCGACTGACAAATTTCCAAGCCAGCTTCCGTTGCAGACTCTTCTCGGTATTCACACTGTTGACAGCACTGCTCTCGATCCTGCTTGGTACGCTGTACGTCACCATTGAAATCCGCGAAAGGCAGGAGTATGCAGCCGGCCAGCTTCACCTGTTGGCTCAGCAGCTTGTCAATTCAGTCCGTCTGCCCCTCTACGTCGAGAACCGCAATGCACTGCGGCTGCTGGCCGAACAGGCGGCCAACTCCCCCCATGTTCATTCCGTCGTCATCATGTCTGCCACCGGCAAGCTGCTGGCCGATATCCGGCGAGCCCCTCTGCACTCCAGGACAGAAACCATTGCCAAAACCCTGGAGGTGTTCAGCGAACCGCTGGCAACCCCGCTCGAAGCCGCCATAACCGAAGCAACTGCCCCTCCGGCAGTCCGGATCGGATCCGTACGCATGGAGCGCGACACGTCCGACCTGTCACGCGAGATTCATCGGCTGATCCTTTCCTCTCTCTGCATCGCCGTAGTATTCTGGTTGACGGTATCTTACGTCTGTTACCTGGCACTCCGGCGGGTAACTCGAACTTTTAACGCACTGGTGCATGGCATTGAGACGATGCAGAACGGCGACTATGCCTCCAGGATAAGCGTTTTTTCCAATGACGAGCCCGGAAAAGCGGCTCATGCCATCAATCAACTGGCTGATTCTCTGCGGAAACGGGACGAAGAGAATCTCCGGCTTAATCGGGATCTGCTTAAGACCAACCACTCGCTGGAATCAGAAATTGCCGAACGTATCCAGGCCGAGCATACCGTGCGGGAAAGCGAGCAGAGTCTCAAAACGCTGCTGGATATCATGCCGGTCGGCGTAGCCTGGACTGACCAGGATGGAAAGGTAGAATACCTCAATCATTTTTTTGTAGAGCGTTTCGGTTACAGCCGGGAGGAGATCCGGACCGAGGAAGACTGGTA
>JACMKN010000137.1 GCA_014380135.1 Deltaproteobacteria bacterium | reverse complement strand
GCCATGCCGTCAGCCGGACGGAACTTGAGGTTCTTGACGGCGCTTTTGAACATCACACAACGCAACTGGGCGCCGCTGTCCTTGAGGGTAAAATAGCAATGACCGGAGGAAGGTAATGAAAGGTTGGAGACCTCGCCCTGCACCCAGAGCTGTTCGAAGTTCTCTTCCAGCACCCCGCGCAGCAGGGCAGTCAGACGGCTGACCGTCAGAATAGTTTTTTCGGAGAAGATGTCCAAATGAGTACCCGCTTGGTTTGATTAATAGTTTACCCTGAGCGACTGCCTAATCTAAAGAGTTAAAGTCAAAGGCTCATAACTCCCCCAGCCCCCTCTTATTCTTAAGAGGGGGAGCTAAAGGCAAAGGCAATTTCTCAATTATTTTGCTATGTTGTAGTCGTAAGGATTAAAAATTGGAACTGAAAACGGACTGAAATGTCGATCATTGCGGGTCACCACGGACAAGCCATGCTGAAGTGCAGTGGCAGCAATCACCACATCAGCGCCGTCATGACCTACGCGTGCGGTAAGCTCCCCCCAGCGACAGGCAATTTCCGGAGTAACCGGTAGTACGCGATCACCATAATTCCTCATCATCTCGTCCAGCCAATATTGCAAACGCTCCGCAAACGAAGCATCTTTATTTCGTTGCAAAGCTATGCCACGCTGAATTTCGCTTATGGTTACCACGCTGAGAAAGAGACTTTTTTCAGGGGCTGACGAGAGCCAAGCCACAACATTCGGGTCAGGAGTTCGCTTGCGAAGCTCGGAAATCACCACCGTATCGAGAAGCCACATCAGAATTCGACCTCACGGGAAGTAAACGGCAACCGTTCAAACGCCACATCATCCTTTGGAAGGGCAAGCAAATGATCCACAAAACGAGGCATGGAGGCAGCCTTGAATTTTTCAAGTCGTACATATTCATCAGCGGCAACAACTACGACCACTTCACGCCCACGCCGGGTCACATGCTGCGGTACACCATGAAGTGCCGCCTCAACTACTTTGCTAAACTGATTTTTGGCATCCTGTAATCGCCACGATTCAGACTTCATACATTGCCTCCCTACATATCTAGCCAGATTAACTAGCTAGATTGTGGTAAAGATGCGTTGTTTTGTCAATATAAAGTTCGCCCAATCTTTAGTGCCCATGGGGAACTACAATTACTGTCCCTCCTGGTGTTTTAGCGAGAAACTCTTTTTGAAGATCGGGGATTATAGATGGTTACATGTGGTCAGCACGTTTATGGGGGGGGTTGGAGGGTTTGTGCAGCATGAAATCACTGCACGGGCAGATAGAGTCCCATCTCGGAAAAAATCAATAATCGTCCGCCAGGCCGGCCGCCGCCAGCAGCAGGGTCAATGTACCCAGGCCCGGAAAAGCCAGGGAGGCCGCCAGCGGCAGGCCGACCGCTCCGGCGACACCGCCCGGATAGCGTGAAAAAAGACCCGCTACAGCGGCAGCGACGGCAATGCCCTGATCGAAGTCCCCGGACTTGAGATGCGGGCGCATCATCTCCCTGCAGTGACGGCATCGTCAGTACCACAATCAGGTCAGAATTTGACCTTGGGTGCGACCTTGGCGCCTTCCTCGGCCTTGAAGGCCTCTTTGCGCTGCAGGTGCAGCATCAGCGAGTTGGTCAACGAATTGGGGAAGGTACGGATACTGGTGTTGAAGACCTGCACCGACTTGTTGTAACGCTCACGGGCCACATTGATGCGATTCTCGGTCCCCTCCAGCTGTTTCTGCAGATCCATGAAATTCTGGTTGGCCTTCAGGTCCGGGTACTTTTCAACCACCACCATCAGACGCGACAGTGCGCCGGAGAGTTCGCCCTGGGCCTGCTGGAACTTGTTCAGGCTCTCGGGATTATTGAGCACATCCTTGCTGACCTGCATTGAGCCGACCTTGGCCCTGGCTTCGGTGACCGCCTTGAGAGTATCGGCTTCATGCTTGGCGTAACCCTTGACAACCTCCACCAGATTGGGAATCAGGTCGGCCCGTCTCTGATAGGATGACTCGACGTTGCCCCAGGCGGCGATCACAGCTTCTTCATTGGCCTGCATCGTGTTGTAGCCGCAGCCGGACAGCAGGGCCAGCATCATTACAGCTGCAAGTGTGGTCAAAAAACGTTTCATAATGTTTTCTCCTTTGTATTTTGAGTACTGAGTCAAGCTCAGATGGAACCGTTATTTTTTCCATAGTAAAGCTTCATTCCGGTCAGCAGCAGATTGCAGGCCAGCGGTATGATATTGGCAACTATCAGCGGCAGATCACCGATCAGGATACCGTAAAACATCCAAAGCGCAACACCTATCGAGAGCAGCAGCGGCTGCCAGATCGAGATGTCACGCACATGACGGCTTCTCAGGGTTTTAATCACCTGGGGGATGGCGGCCAGACTGGTTAGTGCTCCGGCCACCAGACCGATGGTTGTGGGACTCACGATCTTTTCCTTCCGTCAAAACCGGAACTGGCCCAGTCGATCTGGGTCAGCATGCCGCGCAGCACGGTTACTTCGCGGCTGTCGAGGTTGGCCCTGAAGAAAATGCGGCGCAACGAACGCATGATATGATCCGGGTTCTGCTCATTGAGGAAGCCGATCTTGTTCATGCTGGCGTGCATATGCATGAAAAGTGTTTCCATCTCCTGGGAAGTCGCCATATCAAGCGGACGTCCTCCGCCGGGAGACTCTCCGGCCTGGCCCAGCTCATAGCAGAAAAGCAGCACCGATTGGGACAGATTCAGCGAGCCGTATTCGGCCGAGGTTGGAATGGTGGCGTGCCAGCGGCAGAGGGAAAGCTCTTCCGTCGTCAGGCCGTTGTCCTCGCGTCCGAAAACCAGCGCCGCCCGGCAACCGGCCGTAGCCGACTCCCGGAAGCGAACCGCCACCTCCGGGGGAGTCAGGATCTCCTGGCGGTACTTGCCGTGACGGCGCGTCGTTCCGACCGACAGGGTACAGTCGGACAGAGCCGAGGCCAGATCAGGAAAGACCTGGGCCGCTTCCAGCACATCCTTGGCAGAAACGGCAAATTTGAGCGCTTCTGAGTCAAAACGGTCACACCCCTTCACAATGCGCAGTTGTGTAAAACCCATGTTTTTCATCGCTCGACAGGCCATGCCGATGTTTCCGGGCGATTGTGGTTCAACCAGAATAATGCTGATGTCGGTATTCAAGATGGTATCCTTCGTGAGTCGCGGATCGCCCGAATGCGGGCCAGACGGTTCCTGGCCGGTTTCTTAAGCTTCCGGATGTGATATACATGTACGCACCAGATCGATGCCATGACGCCCAGCAGGATCAGCGCGAGATAATGCTCATAGTTACCGATGTTATCGAGCAGGAGCGAGGCGCTTTTGCCGAACAGGTAACCCCCCAGAGCAAACAGCAGAGCCCAGGAAAGTGCGCTGACCATATTAATCCAGAGAAAAGTGCGGGGAGCAAGCTTGGTGATGCCCAGAATTACAGGCAGAACGATTCTGAAACCGTAGGTAAAACGGGAAATGAAGGCCACAAATATGCCATATTTTTCAATAAGCTTCAATGCTGCTCTGAATTTGCGTGCAATCGAGTGAAAGCGTTTGAGAAGCGCCCTCCCCTTCAGACGGCCGAGATAAAAGTAGCATTGGTCGCCGAGAAAAGCTCCCAGCCAGGCAGTGAGGACTACTCCACTGATGTCCAGATAACCCCGGAAGGCCAGAAAACCCGCCATCAGCAGGATCGCTTCCCCCTCCAGAAACGTGCCGACAAACAGCACCCAGTATCCGTGAAGTTCGAGGTACTCCTTGAGGATCTGCTGAATATGCACCGTCAGCTCCCTTGCAGAGTTATGTCATTCCAATTCCAAATCAAAGCGCCCTCTTCGTTGGCTCGTTTTCGGCTCCTCAACATACTGAATGTATGCCTCCGTCGCCTCAATCCTCGCCGCCTTGATGGCATCTCCGATTTGAAACTGGAATTAAACCGCCAGTCTACCGGCAATCTCGGACTTCATCAGATCTATCATTTCGTCGATACGGGCCTGACTGTCGACTGTCCGGGCATCGGCTTCAACGCAGGTCAGGAAATGCGCAAGCTTATCACTGTCCAGCAGCAGCGCAGCCCCGCCCCCCTCTTCCATCCGTCTTTCAATGATGTCGCGCCCAGCCCTGGACAGGTAGGCACCGGCAACTTCGCTGAGATCCGCAACCAGTTCAAGCAATTTCTTGTCATTCACTTCAGGAACACCACGCCCCGCAGACAGCAGTTCTTTCTGGCGGGATGCAGCATACCTGGACTGGGCGGATTCCCATAATTTATCAAGATTTACCATTTGAAGCAGATCGTACTGCAGCAGTTCCTCAAGTGGCCTGGTCGAACATACATCAAATCGCGCACCCGGAAGAGCAGCTACTTTCCGTGACTCATCCGGAAGGGACTCGATGGAATCGGCACCGTCATGATAAAAGCCGATCGGCAGCCCATCCTTATAAAACATGATTGCATAATGCTCAGCAGTATAGAAGAGTACCGCCCCGTTCAAACCCTGACCTTTCATGCGGGCCAGGACGCCTTTGATGTCGACCTGACGAACATCATCCCCCTTGAACAGTCGCGTACCAACCACCAGGGCGTGGGCACACATTGCAAGATCAGGAGTCATCCGGAAAACATTGATTTCACCACCGGCGCTGAACACCTGGTCAAACAGCAGCGCTATGGCCTCAAAGCCGCTCCTGTCACGTCCCCCCTCACTGCTTACGGCACACAAAAGTTTCCCTTTGGCAAAGATGCAGCAGGCCTCGAAACCGGGAGCGGAATGGCTCAGATATCCGGTAAAACCGCCTTTTCCGAGCTTTTCAAGTACATCGGGGATGACAACTTTTGTGGCTGAGATTTTTTCGTAGAGCGGGTTTGCTTTGGGCAGGAAACGCATTTCCTAAGCCTCCGGTATACTGGAGAGAGTTTGGGCTTTAATACACACCCGGACGTAACCAATCTGAAGACGGAAATACCGTAAAGTATTTTAGTTGTCATGTCAAAACAAAATCAGGTGAGGCAACCTGCCAATTATGCTAATATAACCGAGATATTAAGCTTGACAAGCACCCCCCGTTACAGTAGCTTTTATGCGGTTCAGACTGACCCTGCCGCCCTTGGCAGCGGTTATTTTTTTAGCCTGAGGAATCTGATGGCTGTGTTTTCGAAGAAAGACAAACTCGTTGAAGAAGCGCAAAAACTGGCCCTGCGTGGTCAGTTTGACAAGGCCGTCAAGATCTACGAACAAGTCGTAGACCTGGAGCCTTCGGCAATAAATCTGCGACAGAAACTTGCCGAACTTCTGATCAAGGCCGGGCGGCTTGACGATGCCCGCAAAGAGTTTGAAACGATCGGCAGACACTTTTCAAAAAACGGCTTTTACCTCAAGGCAATAGCGGTCTACAAACAGCTGCAGAAACTGTTTCCGGCCGACATTTCACTCTCGATTACTCTCGCAGAACTCAACGAAAAACATGGCCTGACTGCCAATGCGATCTCCGAATACAGACTCGTTTATGATTATCATCAGAAATCCGGCAATACCGCCGAGCTTCTCAAGACACTCGACAAGATGCAGAACCTTGATCCGCAAAATGTACCGATCAAGATCAAACTGGCCGAAGCCTATTATCAGCACGACAAAAAAGATGACTCCTACGCCCTGTTTTCCAGAACCGCCACCTTGCTGCAGGAACGTGGCGACAGCGCGATGGTCTCCAGGCTCAATGCCCGCATTCAGCAGCTTTTTCCGGAAAAAACGGAATTTGTACTGGAAATTCTTGCCGAACAGGTAAAGAGCGGCAATGCGGCCAAAGCCGTCATTGGACTGCAGGGGCTTCTGCGCAGCAATACTGATGACAGGCGCGTCTGGGATCTGATCATAGAGGCCTACCGGCGACTGGATCAGCCGCAACGGGTCAAGGTTGCCTACCAGCATTATCTCAGATACTTCCCGGAGGATCCGGTCCCGATGATCGGCCTGATATCCTGTTGTGCTGCCGAGCGTGATCTTTCAGCGGCACTGGAACAACTGGACCGTTACGAATCGCATCTGTATTCGGCAGGATTGCTGGATGATCTAGAAAAAATATACCGTGCGCTGGAGTCTATCGATCCGATAAACACCAGGATACTTGAGGGACTGATCAAGGTGGCCAGGACAGCCGGCAAAAATGGTGACGTTGAATTGCTTTCCTCCCGTCTGCAATCACTGCGCGGCATTTCAGGCACCAGACAACCGGCTTTGGCCCCCGAACCGGTCCCGGCCTATCCTGACGAGCCCGATTATTTTTCTTCAGAAGAACCAGCGGCACCTTTTTCTGATGAAATCGAACCCGCCGGAATTGAGCAGTTTGAAAGCCCTGACACCGGGCAGGGTGCCTTCGATGCGCTTGAAGAGACTGAGACAGAAGCCGAAGAGTTTGGGGGCGGGAGCGAGCCAGCGTCGTCAAGCGACGAAGATATTGAGATAGAAATTGACATTGATGTCGATTCCGATTTTGAACCGGCCGCAGATCAAACCGATGGAGACGCGCATGACGGCAACTGGCTCGACTCGGTCGGCGGCTTGTTTGACACAATTACCACCTCACCGCGGTGTGTCCGGTTTGGCAATGAAATGGACAACTCGGATGCCCAGTCACATTTTGACCTGGGACTGGCATTCAAGGAGATGGGGCTGTTTGACGAGGCCATCAACGAGTTTCGCCAGGCCTCGGCGGACACATCCCGGCGCCTGGAATGCCTGATCATGCAGGGCGCCTGTCTGCGCGAGCGGGGCGAATACGACACCGCGGTAAGCATGCTGAACACCCTCTTGAAACCGGGCTTGAACCTGGAAGATTCCAGCGCCGTCAAATATGAACTGGCTCTGGCTTATGAGTCGGCCGGAAAAACCGATCAAGCCACACAACTGCTGAATGACCTGGATTCCAGCAATCCCGGTTTTCGGGACGTCAGTTCCCGCCTTAATGCCGCCAACCTTGAAAACTCGCTTGATTTTTCCGACGAAGAGCTGAAGGACTTTGACCTGAAGTAGGGCCACTTGCTGCGCCCTAATAGGTTGTAGCGCGCAGCAGACGCGAGGGAGCCGTTATCTTGAGCGGAGCCGTAAAAACTTCCTGCCCGTAGCTCGCCGGAAGCGGTGGCAGTGGAGCGGCTTTGTCAATTGAGTCCAGCAGCGCCTGATCAACCTCCGGCGAACCGGTTCCCCGGCGAATGACTCTGTCAATAATGGTTCCGTCACGTTTGACAGCAATAACAGCAATTCCATCCTGGCCGATAACGTCCGACAACGTCCCGGCCCGTTCCCACCAGACCTTGTTTATCTTCTCCACAAGCACAAGATAATATTCACGAATATCTTCCCTGAGGGTGGCGCCTTCGCCCAAACTGCTTACAAAACCATAGGCCATCCCGAGTCCAAGCGGAGTCGTCCGGATATCCTCGTTGGCTATGCGCTCGGAAACATTTTCTTCTGACTCGGCCGGGCTTTCCTGGACCGGGACAGGGACCGGCTCCGGAAGCGTCTGGACAGCCGGCTTTTGCTCCCGGATACGCGTCGAGAGCGTCGCAGGCGGCGAAGCAGTGGGGGCGGGTACAAGGTCACTCATTTCAAGATAGCTGATCCGGCCGGAGTCGGCCGGGTCGGTCCAGATGTAGACCACCATCAGGGCCGAAACGATATGCAGACCAATCGAAACGCCGAGGCAGAGCGCGAAAAAAATGTTGACCGGCCGGGCTGATGAATATTTAGCGGACAAAGTGATACGATCTCCCGGGAGTTTTCTCAATTAATGCGTGAAATATTGATGTGATGTGATATAACACGGCCAGTCAGATTCTGACACATTGAATACGATTCGGGGGAATCAAAATGAAAAGGATGCGCTCGACCCTGGCGACATTTGCCATGTTTGTCTGTATCTGCTCGAACGCCGCAGCGGCTGAACTGCTGGATGTAAAACCGGTCGTTGCGGGAGATGCGGTTTCCGTCGAAATATCGGCCGATATTCCGATGACTTATACCTACTACAATGTTCCGGGGCAGCCGCGGGCCGTGGTTGATATTGCCGATGCGGATCCGGAAAAGGTTGAGCCGCTGATTGTCGTCAACCAGGGGATAGTATCAAGCATCAGTGTCGACAAGGCGCAGATTGCCGGGATGGTGGTAAGCAGGATCATATTCAACCTGGTATCCGAATCCGGGATTACGGTCGCCGCAACCCCGGACCGTAAAATACTGACAGTAACATTTGCTGCAGCATCAAAGTCGGCAGCGGCAGCCAAACCGGTTGAGGCAAGTCAAGCCACCCCAGCCGGGGTTAACGCAGAAGACCCGCTGGGACTTGACGAACCAGCCTCCGTCAGAACCGCCGAATCTATCCCGGCTCCCGGGGGAATTACTGCCGCCGCAGCCATTCCCGCACTTCCCGCGGCGGTCATAAAAACAAGACTCGAGCCGGTCGTACCAGCTGTTTCGAGTCCGGCAACGTTTTACATTAAAAAGATTGTTACCGGCGATACCTATATCGACATTCAAACCAGTGCTGCTGTCGGCGGTTACAAGGTTATCAAGATGACACAACCGGCACGGATTGCGATTGATATACCCGGCGCAAAAAGCTCTCTGGGAACCAGCTCTGTTTCTATCAACAAATTCGGAGTTACCAGGGCACGGTTTGGAATAAATCCGGGGCACATCCGGATCGTACTCGATTCTGCCAAAGCCGACTTTCCGAAGCACACCATAACGCACGGCAAGGACGGCCTCAGAATCAACTTCAATTAACGTCCCGACCGAACCATACTAATCAAAAGGTCCGTATCCCCTCTGCATATCCGGGATACGGACCTTTTAATTTCCATCTGCTGGAAACGCTTTCGCAAGGTGCATTCAGGCCGTCGGACCACCGGCACCTCTGACCCTGGTGTATATTATCGGCGCCAGCGCAAAGAGTCCCAACAGAACCAGGGAGCCGATTACCCGGGGCGTGGCGACGCCCGAGAGCGACGTGATGGTCGCCAGGCTGGCGCCGGCATTGACATACACGAATCCCCCGGGGATGATGCCGATGGAGGTGGCGATTACGAATGTGCGTAACGGCAGTTTTGTCAATCCGGCCGCCAGATTGATCAAAAAAAACGGAAACAGCGGCACGAGTCGCACAAAGAGCAGATAGTTGAAGCCGCGCTGTTCGAGTTCCCGGTTCAGTTTTTCCAGTTTACCGCCGAATTTTGAAATCACGAAATCCCGCAGAAGATAGCGGGCTGCCAGAAAAGCCAGAGCAGCTCCGACGGTGGCAGCGATTACGGCATAAAGTGTCCCCGTGGCGGCACCGAAAATCGCGCCGGACGCCAGAGACAACAAGGTGGCGCCCGGCAGCGACAGTGCGGTCTGAAGTATGTACAGAGCCATGAAGCCTGTCACCATCAGAACAGCATGAGTCTCGTAGAAAAGAAGCAGGGCCTGGTGGTTGGCCTTGAGTGCCTCCAGGGTCAGGAAATGCCGCAGGTCTAAATAAAAAAACAGCCCGATAGCGCTGGCCGCCAGGGCGAATACAAACAGCTTGGTATAGTTCATGACTGCTCCGACGTCATGCAAACCCCTCAAACATCAGACATGGCAGCCGATCAGACCCGATCGGAACTGCGGCTGTCACAGGTCCGGCCGTACCGCTCCAATAAAACAACATGGCAGCGGCCGGCCGGCTGTGTACGTCAGACAAAATGCAATCGGATCAGTTCTCGGTCAAAAAGTGCTGCTCATAGAGATCCTCAAGGGATTGCAGGTGGTGGGATTCCTCCTTGTGCAGCTGTGCAAACAATTTCCCCATCGGGGCGCCGGCGCAGCCGTCGGAAACCTTTCCGTAGAAATCCACGGCCCCTTTTTCCAGGTGAATGGCATAAATCAGCGCCTCGCGCACTCCCGACTGGGGGCCCAGTTCCTGTTTTTTAAAGACGTAATCCAGACGCATGGTCGGAATTGTTTGTTCAAGGACTTCGCTCCCTTCCATGCGACCGTCCAGCAGAGCCTTTTCCAGCTGATGCTTGTGATTCAGTTCATCCAGGGCGTTATCACGCAGAAGCTCTTTGGCCCCCTTATTTGTCAACTGGCGGATGGCAGACAGATAGGCACGAAAACCTTCTTCTTCCATTTTGATGGCCATCTCTACGGCAGCATCAAAGGTATAACAGACTTGGTTGCTATCCACTTCCATGGTTACGCCTCCTTTTCAATCAGCCTGGCTGATGTGATGAATACCGGTTCTACGGGAACATCCGAATGTCCGTTTTTATTTCCGGTTTTGACCGCCCGGATCTGATCAACCACATCCAGGCCGTCCAGCACCTGCCCGAAGACGCAATAGCCGAAATTGTCCTGATGCTTGCCCTTATGATCCAGAGAGACGTTATCCACCGTATTGATGAAGAACTGGCAGGTTGCTGAATCGATAACGGCGGTACGGGCCATGGCCAGCGTACCACGCGTGTTTTTGAGACCGTTGGCGGCCTCGTTTTTGATGGCAAATTTGGGTTTTTTGGGCTCCATATTTTCATTCATGCCGCCACCCTGGATCATGAAGTCCTTGATAACGCGGTGGAAGATCAGTCCGTCATAATGGCCTTCCTTGACGTAAGAGAGGAAGTTTTTAACCGTGATGGGCGCCTTTTCCTTGAAAAGTTCGATCGTTATGTTCCCCATGGAAGTTTCCAGCATAACCTGCGGGTTCTGTTCTGACATTGCCAATCCTCCAAAATAATTGATATGTATCCTCTGGGTCTGTATACAGCTTTGCTTGTGTATCATAGTACGAGAAAAATTTAAACTTCATTTTCTGAGTAGTTGCCAACGGAGAATTGCTGGGCTAGAGTATATTCAGTTCGGAAGGCAACAAAGTTCGGGGAGGATCTCTATGAAAAATGTGATTTATTTGTGCCTGCTGCTGGCATGCGCCGTCTGTCCGTCAGCCGGAACGGCTTCAGCATTTTCGGGCAGCGCTGAAAGCGCGCAGACCAGGCCAGCATCCAGCACCAGGGCCGAGATCGGCTTCCCGGCACCGGACTTCACTCTGGATGCGGTTGTCAACCAGGAATTCAAAAAAATCAGCCTGAACGACTACCACGGCAAATGGGTAGTACTTTTCTTCTATCCCGGCGATTTCACATTTGTCTGCCCGACCGAGATAAAGGGCTTCAATAAAGCACTGGCTGATTTTGCGAAGATAAATGCCGAAGTGCTGGCAGTATCGGTGGACAGCAAGTTCTCTCACATGGCCTGGATCAAAAGCGGGGCGCTCGACAAACTTGAGTATCCGCTTCTGTCCGATTTCAGCAAAAAAGCCGCCCGAGCCTACGGGATACTGGATGAAGCTCAAAGCAGCGCACGCCGGGGGCTTTTCATCATCGATCCCGGCGGAGTAGTCCAGTATGTGCTCATCCATAGCGACAAGGTCGGGCGCAGCGTTGAGGAGACCCTGCGGGTATTAAAGGCGCTCCAGACGCAGGAACTCTGCCCGATCAACTGGAAACCGGGGGACAAGACCATCAAGCATTGAAAGCAGTAACCGATGATGAACAGGAAAGGGGGCCGTCTCCACAGGACGCGCCCCCTTTTTTAATGACGGAAGTCAGACCCGACTTTCGATAATTACTGGATCCTAAGCACTATCTTGCCGAAATGTTTGTCCTCTTCCATCATGCGGTGCGCCTCGGCCACCTGATCGATGGTGAAGACCTTTTCGATGATCGGCACAATGCTGCGATCGGCAAACCTGGGCAGGGCTCGGCGGGTAAACTCGGCCACTATCTCGGCTTTTTCCGGCACCGGACGGGAGCGGAGCACGCTGCCGATGATCTGCTGGCGCTTGACCATCATCAGCGCCAGGTTGAGCTCGGCCTTGATGCCGCTGATGACGCCGATTACCACCAGGCGCCCCTTGTAGCCCAGCGAGTTCATGTTGGGAGCCAGGTACTTGGCGCCGACATGATCAAGAATCAGATCGACACCTTTCTTGGCGGTATACTCCTTGACGACTTCGGTAAAGTCCGGGGTTTCAAGGAAGTTGATCAGGAAATCGGCGCCGAGCTGCCTGACCCGCTCCATCTTGGCCGGTGAAGCGGTCACGATCAGCTGGCTGGCAGGAGTCAGCGCCTTGCAAAGCTGGATCGCCGCGGTATTGACCCCGCCGCCGCCGCCATGCAGAATGGCGCTCTGGCCGTCCTTGAACTCGCCGATCATGAAAACATTCAGGAAGGCGGTGATGTACGACTCGCAGACACAGGCCGCTTCCTCGAAGCTCATGCTCTCCGGAATCCTCATCAGGTGACCGGCATAGGCCACGGCAAACTCGGCATAACCGCCGCCGCCCACCAGCGTCATGACCCGCTCGCCGACCTGCCATCCGCTGACTCCGGCTCCCAGTTCCTCGATAACGCCCGATACTTCCAGACCAAGAATCACGGAATCACCCGCAGGTGGTGGATATTTGCCTTCACGCTGCACCAGG